>CAOJKG010000048.1 GCA_948437815.1 uncultured Mycoplasmatota bacterium | reverse complement strand
AAGAAAAACAAAATGATAATATAATTTTTTTAAATTTAATTTATCAAAATGCAGAAATGGGTTTAATTGGTATTGATGTAGTATTAAAAAAAATAACTGATGAAAAACTTGCAAAATTAATTAATGAACAAAAAGAAGAATATGAGCATATTTGTAAAGATGTAAAAGAAATATTGATTAAATATGGGGCTCAAGAAGAAGAAATTCCAAAGTTTAAAGAATTTAGCAGCAAGATTATGAGTGAAGTAATGAGTATAGGTAGCGATGATAAAAAAATTGTTAAATTGATGATGGATGGTAGTCAAAAAGGAGTTATTGAATTACAAGAAAATTTAAATCAATATAACAATAATGATTCAGAAATAGTAGACCTTGCTAAAAAGTTACTCGATACAGAAGAACATAATAGAGAAGAGTTAAAGAAATTTTTATAGTTTTTTTAACTCTTTTTTTCTAAAATCTTTGACTTTTAAAAAATAATATGATAGTATATTCCTCTAGAAAAAAGGGGGCTTTTTTATGGAAAAAATTAGTGCCGAAACTATAAATAAAGTTGCAAGTATTTATGATAATACTATTGATACATTAGATGATATTTTAGTAGGACAAAAAAATGTAAAAAAAGTAATAGCTTCTTCTATATTATGTGATACTAGAAGTAAGATACTACTTACAGGAATTACAGGTGTAGGAAAAACTACATTATCTAATTTTTTTGCTCGTAATTTTGATTCGCTAAGAATTTCGGTTACATCTGATTTATTACCAACTGAAATTCAAGAACAATTAAAAGCTCATCAAAGTATACGTTTACTTCAGTTAGAAGAATTTAATAGAGCTAGTGGAAAAGTTTTAGCAACTTTTAATGAATTATTTGCTGAAGGACAATTGACTCTAGATGGTTTAACTTGTTCTTTTAATGACTTTTATGTATTTGCTACTCAAAATAATATAGATATTTCTGGGATTTTTAATGTTCCATTTGCAGTTTTAGATCGTTTTGATGTTAATGTTGCTTATGAAGATTTATCTTATGAAGAGAAAAGACAACTGCTTTTTGGGGAAGAATTAAAGACTGATAGAAAATTAAATGAAGATGATATTCGTTTTACAAAAAGTATGGTAGATAGTTTAGTTCTTAAAAAAAAGTCAGAAGATCTTTTATTAGCAATGTTTAATATAATAGATAGCCTTTCTTATGATAATAAAAGAATTTTTGCTGGATCTAATATAAGAGCTCATAAATTTGCTATAAGGCTAGCTAAATTTAATGCTTTAGTAGATGGTAGAGATTATATTAAACCTAGAGATTTAGCAGATTTTATAAATTGTTTATATTTACATAGAATTAATCAAAGTGTTATAAAAATGGATGATGCAGATGCGCAACAAATTTTTTATGATGCACAAAAAAGAATTTTAAAAATTAGGTAAAAGAGTTTATTATGAAAACTAATGATGAAGTTAAAAATAATTTGAAATTAATTTTAAGAAATGGCGATATATTTGATAATGTTTGTTTAAGAGAAGGTGTTGGGCAAAGAAAATATTCTTTTTTAAAGCTAAATATTCTTTTATTATCACGCATTTTATATATTGGAGTTTTATTAGGCGAAAAAATTAAACGATATTTTATTAAACCAGAAAAAGTAAAAAAAGCTCAAGATGAAATTAGGGATGTATTAGGAGTAAATGTAGATTTTATAAAATATAAAGAAGTAATTCAAGAAGGTCATGATAAAGAGAAATTCCATATAGCAGATTTTGGTTTAGCTATTTTATATTTAGATGATTATGTAGAACCTAATACATATATTGATAATTTGCAAAAAATATTAATGTTTGCAGATACTTATCATTTAAGAAAAATATATTTAAGAATAAATGATATTGAAGATCATTTTGTAGATGTAGATGTAGATCTTCGAGATTTTAAAATTATAGATTTGAGAAGAATGTTAGGTGGATATTTAGAAACATCATTAAATCAGGATTTATTATGTCTTACTACTGATAATTTAAGAGAATTAATAAAAAAATTAAAAAGCTCTAATGCTAATAAAGATTACATTAGAAAAATAGGAAGCCAAATACAAGATTTGGTAATTTCTAAAGCTTTAGACGATTTTCTTTTTAATGATGATTTAGATACCTTTAAAGAAATTGTTACAGGACGTTTGGAACTATTGCTTAATTCTGATAGTTATTATAAAGATAAATCTTATGGTAAAGTTATAGGAATGGTTAGTTTAAATAATGATACTGTAAAAGTAGAATTTAAAACACAAAAAGGAGAAATAATTGATACTAAATTTATGCCTTTATGGGAATATTTAGAAGTAGCTAGTTGTGAAGAATTATTAAATGATAATTTAATTGGAGAAGAAAAAAATCTTTGTTTATTATCTTATTTGTATTTATTTTTATGTAATAATAAAAAGAAAGGGTATAGACCTGATTTTGTTTATAGTTTTTATGATAAGATCTATAAACGTTTTGAATTAAAAAGAAAGAAAAGGATAAAAAAAATAAATGGTTTATATTCTAAAAAGTATAAGAACTATAGAAATTTAACACAATATTATAGCTCTTTTGTAGCATGTGCTCTAATTATATGTTTAATTGGTGCAGGAGGAGCGTCTGCTGATTTTATAAAGGGATATATTACTAATAAAGATTCTAATATTTCTGAAAATCTTTTTAATAATCTTTTTTTACCTTATAAATATTCTTTAAAATTGGAATTTGAACTTTTAAAAGATCCTATTTATTATATTAATAAAAATGTTGTAGAATTTATAGATAATATTTCTAGTTCTACAGGAGATTCTTATGATTACACTTTTGAAACTATAATGGGAGATGTTAAAGCATTAGATGAAAGTTTTGAATTGCCAACGTATTTTGCAACTAACTATGCAACAGATTCGATTTATAAAGAAGGAAATATTCAGTATTCTACTACTTTTCCAAATACTTTTATTATAGAAGATGCAGAACCATTATTTGAAGTTAGTCGTAGACTTAATAAAACTATTTTGAAAAATTTAATTAGTGATAATAGATTAGATGTTTTTAGAACTTTTTATCCAGTAGGAGATAATTATGCTTTAATAAGTGTTCGTTTAGAAGATTTAAAAAATGGAAATACTTTTGTTATTAATTATGAAAGATTTTTGAAAAATGGAAACTATTTGAATTCTCAAGAAATTGATTTTCTTCTTTCTTTTAATGATCCTCAAATTACTTATACTTATGGTATTAGTCAAAAAGATCAAAATATTTTTGTAGATTCTTTACAGAATAATAAAGTATATACTGGAGGTAACTCTAATATTCAAAATTCAATTATTAAAGGGTTAGGATTAAGTGAAGATGCATCATTAGAAGATATTTTAAAAGCTATAGAAAATAAAAAATATTCTAGAACACCAATTGATGATCAGCATTTAGCAAGTTCTATTAAATTGATGGATGAAAATGAATATTTTGAGACTATTGCTTCAATGGATTCTTTAGTTTGTAATTTAGCAGCAACTTTAGCAGTAGAATCAACTGATGATTTAATTTATGTTGTAGGTTATTTAGATGATGGTGATGGATATTTAAGTAGTAAGGAAAGCCATGCATGGGCAATGAATACTAAAGGTGATATAGTTGATGTTACACCTTCTACTGTAGTAAGCGAAGAAGATAATATTATAATTGATATTTTATCTTGGGGTATAAAGAATAATATTCATGTCTATACTCTTATGGCTTTTATTGCTAATGTTTTGAGGAAAAAATTTGGAAAAAAAGTTATTTTAAATTTAAAAGTAATGAAGCTTAATGACTTATTAAATAATCCAGATATATTTGAAGCCTATGCTAAAATAAATGAAGTTTTGTATGGTGGCTTAAATATTCCTCGTAAATCTTCAAAAGAGGCTTTAGTTGAAAAAATAAATAGTGATTTTGTAGGTTTTTCAAAAGAAGAATTAGATTCTTTAAAAGAAGCTTTAAAACAAGAGGCAAATAATAGATTAGCAATGAAGTTAGTAGATAGTTTTCCATTTATAGGAGATAATTTTAATGAAATAAAAAGGATTTTAGAAAAGAAATAAATATTTGATTTTTAAATATAGCTATGATACAATAAATGGCATTTGAAAGGAGAATTAATATGGAATTATTAGAAAAAAATCATGAATATATAAGTGATGGTACTTATCTTGCTTTTAGATATTTTATGGAATATATTGTACCTGAATTTTTAAATATAGGATTAGAACAAAAAACTAAAGATGTTTTTATTCCTATAAATAATAAAGAAGATGGTGTTTATATTGGAAAGCATTATTTAGGAAAAATTTGTTATTCAGAGTTTATAAGTTATATATATGGTCTATCTTCATATAAAGGTTTTAGATTGCCTGATCCAAGAAATGTTATTAATAGTTTTAATGTTCCTTTTGATTTGAGACAACTTATTGAAGATTATTATATGGAATTACAAAAAGAAGAGTATCCGTTATTTAGTAAGAAAGAAGAAAATAATTTAAGTTATAGCTTGCAAGAATTAACAGAAGCTGCTTGCCATAATTTTGAAGAAAATATTTTGAAAGATATATTAGCAAATGCTTTAAATGATGAATATGAAATGATAGATATTTTAGATGTGGATGGGACTACAGTAATATCTAGAACTCTATATTTAAATATAGAAATTGTAAATGATAATCTAATTTTAGGAGGATTTAATTTAGGTAGAGTAGATGTTGGAGTATTTTTAAGCCATTTAAGTACATTACCTTTTTATAATGGAAAAGATGACAGATATTTTTTAACTAGTGGAGAGTATAAAATTATTTTTGATTTGTATAGTTTAATTAGTTATTATAATCAAAACTTTTCAAGATAAGTTTATAAAAGTAATTTAGAATTTTGAATTGCTTTTTTTTTTATAATAAATTATAATTAATAAATGTAGGAGGATAATAAATGAAGAAAATAATCCTACTATGTACTCTTGTTATATTTTTAACAGGGTGCACTAGTATTAATACAAGTAGTATAGATAGTATTTTAAACGAAGCTCTTAGTAGTACATTAAAAATAACTAACACCCAACGTAACGGATATAGTTATTATTTACCTAGAGGTTTAATTTTAAAAAATACAAAAAGTTTTAATGAAAAATTGGAAGACGATTTGTATCAATATTATTTATATGTAGATGTTGTTAGTTATAATAATAAAACTAAGTTTAAATATACTTTAAATAATAAGGCTTATTTTTCAAGTAGTTTGGAAAATAATGGTAAATTTGGTTATGTGGAAATAAATAATTATAAAAATAATCAATATTTAATTGAAATTATGTATAATTATGCTAAAATAGAAGTGGTAGTATATGAAAAAGATATTAAAAATGTTCTAGCAAATGCTATGACGATTATTTCTTCTGTTTCATATAATGATAATATAATTATTAATTATTTGGCTAGTAGTTCATTTGAAGGTAATGAAGAAGTATTTAATATATTTGAAATTGTAGGAAGAAAAGACTTTTTACAAGTTACTGATGAAGAAACACAAGAAGAAGAAATTAGAGATCCGGATTTTATAAACTAGGAAGGTGAAGCAAAAATGGGTTTAGTTAATAAACTAAAAAATATTTTATTCGAAGAAGAAGAAGTAGAAATACCTGTAATAGAAAAAAAAGAAAAAGTAGTATCTGAACCTGTAATAAGACAGATGCCAAAACAAGAGGAAATAAAAAATGTTCCTGATTATAGCAGCTTTTATAATGAAGAAGCTATATCAAAACCAATGCCAACAAAAGGAGCTGTTATAGAACCGCCTAAAAATACAGAAATTAAAACTAATGTAGAGGAAATTAGCGAAAGAGAAATATTTAAAAGTGAAAAAACTTTTAATTTTCCGGCTTTTGACGAAGAAGAATTTGAAAGTTCTATGCCAAGGCGTACTACTAATGTAATGGAACATGAAAGAAAAAAATTTAGAGATAAGAATTCAAGAAAAGTTGAAGTTTCTAAAAAAGAAGAACCTAAGGAAGAAAAAACTAAATTTAGACCTTCACCTATTATTAGTCCAGTTTATGGAATATTAGATAAAAATTATACTCCTGAAGATATTACAACTAGAGAAGCTATACCTAAGACTCTAGATGTAGATAGTGTTAGAAAAAAAGCTTTTGGATCATTAGAAGATGATATTATGGAAATGCCAGCGGTTCCTAAATATCCAGAAATTAATAGAGATAAAGAAATATTAGAAGAAAAATTAGAGAAAGCTAGAACAATAGATGAACTTTTAAAAGATAGTAGTGATGAAATACTTGATGTAGAAAATAGTTTTTCTAGTACATCTTTTGATACAAATGATTTTTCAGAACTTAATTTGGAAAATACTTTAACTAATCTTAGTAGAACAATGAATAATGATATAGATAAAGATTTAGATGTAACTATCGATTCTTTAGGGGAAGATGACCCTTTAGAACAACCTAAAATGATTACAGAAGAAGAGGATAGTTTAGAAAGTGATCTATTTGATTTAATAGATTCGATGTATGAGAATAGAGAGGATGGTGAATAATGGAATTTTGGTTATCTTTTTTACCAATAATTATTTATATTTTATTAATAATTATTCTTATTATTGG
>CAOJKG010000047.1 GCA_948437815.1 uncultured Mycoplasmatota bacterium | reverse complement strand
TATTTAATACATTGAAAAAATTTAATTTTGATGTGAAAGATAATGCTGTTTATATAAATGGGTATAAATATGAATATACTCCATCATTTTCTAGTAATGGTGTTAAGTATCAAGATATTTTAATCTCCAACATAGTAGAAAAAATAGATGATGGTTTATGCAAAGAATTATATGATTATAATTTAATTGCTGGCGATGGAAAATGTGAGTTTCCTGGAGGAGAGTATATTATACCTTTAAATAGCCTAGAACTTGTAAGCCAAAGTACTAATAATCTTATTGATAATAAAGCTAAAAAAAGTATGAAAGAATCGATACTTCAACAATATGAAATGATGAAAGAATTTAATAGATAATTATATAGAACACAATAATAAAGTGTTCTTTTTTCTTTTTATGGCGGGACTTTGTTATAAATGAATACTAAAATATTTATATCCTTAGAAAGGAGCAAATAGTATGGGAGTAAGCAAAGTAATGAGATTAAAAAGAGAGTTGCTTGATGATGAAGATTATATTAGATTTGAAGAAACTTATAATAAAAATGAAGTAATAGATACAGGGCTACTTATTAAATTATTGAATAAATATTTAGATTTATATCACGTATTTTTAAAATTAAATATTTTATTATATGGTTTTGACACAAAAGAATTAAGCGAGGATTTACAAGATTTTCTTCATTTTAAAGGTAAGAAGTATTATATTGATGATTTAGATAGCATTTTAAAGTTTTATTATAATCACTACCCTATGTTTATAAAATCTATTGAGGAAATAATTAATAGTAAGTTAAGACCTCTAAGCGAAATAACTCTTTTAAAAAAAATTATTAATAATCCAAAAGAATTGAAAGCAATATATGTTTGTGGGGAGTTAGAAGATGAGTAGTGTTAAATTATTAAATAAAGAAAAATTAGATATGATGTTTAAAGATTATCCTTTATATTCACAAGAGAATATAGAGGATAAGAAAGTAATACTTGAAATCTTTATTCCATATCAAAATATGTATTGGTTAATATTAGAGGGTAATTGTGAAGATGATGATTTTATTTTCTTCGGTTATTGTCATATAACAGATAGTGAATTCGGATATGTAAGTTTTAATGAACTTTATAGTTTAGATTGTGATGTGGAATTTAATTATTATAAAAATGCTATTTCTTTGAATGAGTTGAAAATTAAATATGAGGAGGAATAAAATATGTTAAATCAAGTTGTTATGGTTGGAAGATTGTTAGATATACCAGAAGTGAAAGAATTGGAAAATGGAAAGAAAGTTGTTAATATAACTTTAGTAGTACCTAGAAGTTATAAAAATGAAAATGGCGAATATGAAAAAGATTTTATAGATTGTATATTATGGAATAGTGTTGCTGAAAGCGTATCAGAGTATTGTAATAAAGGAGATGTAGTTGGAGTTAGAGGTAGAGTTGAAACTACTTTATATGATAAAGTAAAGCACACTAATATAATTGCAGAAAATATAACATTTTTATCAAGCTCTAATAAAGTATGAGATGAAGAGTATATATAAATTTGTAGCATTTTGAAGTATCTACTTTATAATTAGAATTGGTGGTATATATGAGAAGTCGAGCATTATTTTATAATCAAGAGGAAGATAAAAGAATAACTTCTTCTTTTGTTAATCATATAAGGAGAATAAACACTAATAAAACGATATTATATTTGAGTTGTGTTAATTCTAAAGAATATCTATTAAACAAGTATAAAGTGTTAAATAGAACGAATATAACTGTAATAAACGATACTTCTCTATTACTTGAGGATATAGAAAAATACATACTTCAGTATAAAAAACCGAAGTATGTATTTGTTGATTGTTTTATAATGGTTGATGGTTACAATTTTCGTATTCAAGGTAAAAAACTTTATTATATAAGAAATGTGCTAGAGAGTTTAGAAAGCAAATATAATGTAGTTGTGTTAATGGCACTTAATAAAAGATAGTATTAATAGTTTGTTGGCAACCCTGGAGATATTTTGATTCTTTTATTTTGGCTATTATTTATTACTTGAATAATTATCTCCCATTTTAAATAATATTTTGTCTAGCATTATTTTTATAATTTCTTGATTATTGTGAGCTTGTTGTTTATAACGTTGTATTGTTTGAGCGGTTATAGGGCTTAAATCTTTTCGTTTATTTTTGGAAATAATATTTTCTATATGCCTGTTAGTATTATTATTTTCCCATAAAAAATTAGTGAGAGTATAAAGAAAGTGATAATTTGACTCATTTTCTATAAGGTAGTTTAATGTGTCAAATATACTACCGTTGTATATCATATATTTAATTTTTTTTCCACTTCTTTTGTATTCTGCTTTTGCTTCTTCTACTCTAGCTTCATATTCTTTGTATTTTTTTTTGCATATTATAAGCTCATACTCTAAATATTTTATTGCTTTATCGGATAGACCAGTTATTTCGTGAATAGCTTTAAAATCACTATCCATACTTTTTAAGTCAGTTAAACCTAATAAATAATCAGTAGAGCAGTTAAATTCATTGGCTATTTTAACAATAATATCACCCGTTGGTATATTTTTTCCATTTCGGTAATTAGATAATGATCCAACTGAAATATCAATTTTTTTCGCAAATTCTTCTTGATTTATTTTTCTTTCAGTCAGTTCTTTATTTAATCTACTTGCAAATATTTCATATGTTTTGGCATTTTCATCAGTTCCTCGATTTTCCTTTACAGTCTTTTTAATTTCAACATCACTATGCTTATCGATTTGATAAGCAGTTTTTTTTACCATTTTCCCACCTCATAACATTACTTTAATTATAATCTTCATTAAAATGAAAGTAAATACAACTTTTTCAAAATTTTGAAATTTTAGTAAGAATTTTAACTTATTTTTTAATTTTTGAAAATGAATGAAACTTGTCGTGCATAGTGTTATATTTAAACTGCAAAGGGCAAAAAAGAGCCATTAATATAGCCACAACTCCTATCAAACTAGTTGCCCTTTGCAAAATCTTATGAGAAAGGAGGTATATAATGTTTAATTCATCAGAAGATGTAAAAAGCTCTAATTTAGGTGCAACTAATTTAGAGCAAAATGATGTAAACATCTCAAATACATCTAATGATATTATATCACAAGATGATATGGATACACAACTAGATGATGGTTGGCTTTTCCAAGATAACATAGAGATATTTGATGTAAATCATGAAGAACCATTAAATATTATGCAAATGGCTTTGCAGAAATCTATCGAGAAAGAACATGCTATGATACCCGATAATGTGGTTCTTCCATGTTCTATTGATAGAGCAGAGTATTATTATACGAGCAGTTCTAATACACCCGTTGTTAAATTAATTTGCTTAGTTAATGATGGTACTCCAAATGTGAAAAGCATTGAGGACTTATTCTTCTTAGGTAATGATTATATTGAGAACACGATAGATAGATTAAATTCTGTACTATCTCGTTTCAATTATCATTTAACAACAAATGATGTTCGAGATGTTTCTACTATAACTGAAGCGATTAATCGTTTGCATGGTAGACAAGCTAAGATTAAACAATATGAAAAGAACAACGACAAGAAGTATTGGTATTACCAAGCTTAGTTTTAGTTCTTTATTGAGAGAGTAATTTAAATAGAAAATATAATCGTAGGCGTTGCTCTCTCGCCTTAGCGATTATATATAATGAAAGAGGTAAATTATGAAAAATGTAAATAAAAAAATAAAAAGTATAGCAGTATGGAGTAAAGAAACTCCATTACCTAAAATGAAATTTTTTGAAGAGGAGATAAAAGGTATAAGAATGGATGGAATTCAATACAATATGTATTGCTTTGATGATAAGTTTTTAACTCCATCTACTTATAATGATTTGGTTTTAATTTTAAACACCGATAAATTGAATAAGTGTACGATAGAAGAATTATTAAAACCAGATTTTAGACTTTATAAAGTTGGTTTAGAATATGATGACACTACATATGAAGAATTTCAGTCTGGAATAAGTGATTGTCCTTGTTGTGGAATGTATTATACAGAAGTAGAAGAAAATTTAGAAACTAACGAATTGGCACTATTTGTTAGAACTAAAAAGAAAGGTGAAGTGTGGATGTGAAAAATGGTACTGTAAAAAAAGAGAAAAAGAAAAAGTTAAGAGAAATAGTATTGCATGGCGGTTCTTATTCTGATTTACATTCGGTTTTTGAGAATGATACTACCAAAATTATTATTTCTAAAAATCAAATTCATCTTGCAGATATTAGAGGTATTACTAAGTCTGATAGTTACGTTTTGATTTTTGGTGAAAGTGATGTAGATACAACTCTTGATTTTGATAGCTTTTCAATTATTTGTGATGAAGAGATTTTAAAATCTTATGAAGAGTTATTAGATAAAGGAATGGTTATAGTGCAAATAGATATATTGTTTGATAATGCACCTAAAGAAGAATACATGTTTCCATTTAGTGTTAAAGCTGAAATAAAAGAAAATTGTAATTTTATGGGTGTTAATGGTGCTCGTATATCCTTTAAAAGAAATTATGATACTAAAGAAAATTAGTATTGCTTAAAGTATACTTTTAGCAACACTCGAAAAAAGCTGATTATTGTGTTTATAAAACTCCAATTCATAAGTTTTGCAATATTTCTTATGCTTTTGGAGTTTTTCCAACACTTTTGGCTCGATCTTTGTAAATGATGTCACATATAATTAATTTCATTAAGGAGGTGTTGAAATGGCTAGTAAGATTTTTGCTTATATAAGGGCAAGTAGTAAAGACCAAAATGTTGCTAGACAATTAGAAGCTCTTAAAGAATTTAATATTGATGAGCGAGATATTTATATTGATAAGCAAAGTGGAAAAGATTTTAATCGAGAACAATATCAAATATTGAAAAATGCTTTAAGAGAAAACGATATTTTAGTGATTAAAAGTATTGACCGCTTAGGAAGAAACTATAATATGATACTTGAAGAGTGGCGAGATATAACACAAAACATTAAAGCAGATATTAAAGTTTTAGATATGCCGATATTAGATACAAGCAAGAATAAAGATTTACTTGGAAGTGTTATCAATGATATTATTCTTGCTTTGCTATCTTATGTGGCAGAACAAGAAAGAACCTATATACGTTCTAGGCAACGTGAGGGAATTGACCTATATTTAAAAACTGGGAAAACTAAAACTGGTAATCGTATGGGTCGTCCTACTCTCCCACTTCCTACTAACTGGAGCGAAGTTTATGAGAAGTGGAACAATAAAAAAATTACAGCAAAAAAAGCTATGGAATTACTAGGTGGAATAAAACCTAATAAATTCTATGCTTGGGTAAAAGAAGAAAGGAATTGATTTTAATATGAAATATGTTAGTAAAAAAGAAGATTTAAAAAAATTAGGTAAAAAGGTATCACTAAAACATATTGAAAGTCAAGTGCTAGATGTTATAAAAGAAGTTGGAAATATTTCAGTTGAAGAAATATGTGCTTATTTCTTTCCGAAGAGTAGTATTAATATGGCTATGTTCTACAATACCTTTATTGTACCTTTGGTATCTAATAAGGATATAGAATTATTAAATGCTAAAGAAGATGATAAGTTTTATTATGGTAGTGATAGAATTCTAGGGAAAGTAATTTTAAAATCGAAAGGAAGCGATTAAATTATGAATAGTGATAAAAAAATCGTAGCTATTTATACTAGAGTAAGCACTTTAGACCAAGCTAGAGAGGGTCATAGTTTAGAAGAACAGGAAAAAAGATTAAAAGCTTATTGTGAGTATAATGGCTATACAGTTTTCAAGATTTATAAAGAAGCTGGTATAAGTGGAAAATCAACTGAAAATCGACCTCAATATCAACAAATGATAAAAGAGATGAAAAAAGGGAAATTTAATTGCATTGTAGCTTTCAAATTAGATAGAATTAGTCGTAGCATAAGTGATTTTGAGAATTTCTTTAATGAAATTAAGAAATATAACTGTGGTATAGAATTACTTTGTGAGAAAATAAATACTTCTGAAGCCTCTGGAATGATGTTTGCACGTATGTTAGGTATATTCGCTCAATTTGAAAGAGAGCTAATTGTTGAAAGAACTCTTATAGGTGTAGAAAGTGCTGTTAATAAAGGAAATTTTGGTGGTAAACCTCCTCTTGGTTATAAAAAAGAAATTATAGATGGGAAAAGCACTAAAAAGTGGGTCATCGATGAAACTGGAGCAAAAATAGTTAGAGAAATTTTTGATTTGTGCTTAAATGGAAAAACTTACTTTCAAATATCTACTATTTTAAAAGAGAAATATCCAAAAGTAATATCTAGTAAGAAAACCGATAAAGAAACAGGAGAAGAAAAAATAAAGTATCGTGCTTGGACTGATAGTTCAATTTCAAAAATCTTAAATGGAAAATATTATATAGGTACTTATGAATATCGAAGAAACGTTGAAAATAAAGAAACCGTAGAAATAGTTGATATTGTTCCTAAAATAATAGAAGAAGATATATTTTACCAATGCCAAGAAAACATACAAAAGAATATTCATAACTATTATAGAGCTAAACAATATTTATTTATGCAGAAGTTATTATGTCCTAAGTGTGGTAGAATTATGGCTTGCAATGGAACAAAAAAAGCTAATGGTACAGAGTATCTTTATTATAAATGTAAGGACTGTAAAACTTACTTTAGAGAAGATTACTT
>CAOJKG010000046.1 GCA_948437815.1 uncultured Mycoplasmatota bacterium | reverse complement strand
TGATTTGGGTTTTGGTTCAAGAGATTATGAACTAATAGAAATTGATTAAAAGTAATAAAAATAAAATATTAGATTATAGAAAAATAAAAATCATTAGTGATTCGATCTAATGATTTTTTTCAACTATTGCAAAAGCTATAGCTTTATTATCTTCATGAGTAATACTTACATGAATTATATAATCTTTATAATGACATATAGGTTTATAGAAATCGTCATATAAAACTTCTAATTCCGAAAAGTGTAAGTTATTATCTGGTAATGCTTTAAATATAGCTTCTTTAGCTGCTAATCTACCACCAAAAAATTCAAGTTTTCTTTTTCCTTGTAAATTGTTATATATTTCTAATTCTTTTGGAGTTAAAAATCTTTTGGCAAGCTTCTCATTTAATTTAGATATATCTACTAGATCAATGCCAATTCCTAATATTTCCATTAGAATTTACCTACAGCTTTAAAATATCTTGGTAAAGCTTCATTCCAGCTTTTGTACTCAGGTTTATCTTTTTTATTTTCGAGTTTATAATTATTTGCTAAATAATTCCCAATAAAATTTGATACTTTAACTGCACCATAATAATTCATATGATCTCCTTCATCACAAGTATCTTTTTCCCAGTCTATTGGTACTTCATTTTTCATTAAGTTTAAATCAATATAGGTAATGTTATGTTCACTCGCAAACTCTTTTATTCCCATATGTTTAGTGTAATTCCAGTTTTTAGTACTAGGGGTGCTTAGTAAGATAAATTTTATATCAAATTCATTACATAGTTCAATCATGGATAATAAAAACTTTTTATTTAAGTTTTCTATTTCTTTGGATTCAGTAGTAGGGTTCATATAATTCCAACTTTTTAAACCTTTTATACCTGGTTTGTAAGTGTAACCTTTAAACTCACTATTATATTCATAATTAAAACTTAGATTTAAATCACGGAAATTAAGAGATTTCCAACGATTATGATATTCGAATATGGAAAACCAATTTTGAAGTTTGCGGAATATTGGGCCAGTTGGTTCGATTTTACGATATATAGCATTGGTTTCTAAAATAACAACTTGAGGTTTTTGCTTTTTTAAAGTTCTTGATAATAAGTATTTAGTATAATGTAATTGTTGAGCTGCACTACCTAAAACAAAAGATGTGAACCCGTGTTTATTATACATCTCCATAGGAGAAATGCTTGAGAACACTTCGCTATCACCTAAGAATAAAACATCTAAAGTATTATCTTTTTCACCTAAGATAGCATTTAATCTGACATCACGCATACCAGCTTCTTTATTGTTAGTCTTAGGTTCAAAAAGATAGGAGGCGATGAGTAAAAGAAAACATAAAATTATGAGAAATAAAAATACTTTTGTAATGTTTTTAATTATTGTATTCATTTTCTACCTCCTAAAACTGTGCATATATAGGGTCTACTGAGATATATCCATGACCATATGCTCCAAAAATAATAATAAATAAAATAAATGCATAATATATAGCCCATCTTAAAATAATGTTTTGTTTGTTAATTAAAACTCTCACATTTATATTTTTTTCTTCTAAATGACTTATGATAAAGACTATTATTAAAGTTACGCCAACAATAATATAATCAGCACAATCAATACCTAATTTTAAGAAACTTAAATCTTTAAAAGAACTTAAAGAAAAGTTAGTAAATAAACTTTGTAACATACTAAGACATGCTTGTAATCCTTCAGCCCGGAAAATAAGTTCACCGATAAATACTAAAATACATACTTTTATAATTTGAATAATATGATATACTTTAGAACTACGATTGATATGAAGCTTATCAGTTATTTTCTTTATTAATGGAGATATTAAACTTCCTATTAATATTAAGCAGAAATGATATAAACCAAATAGAATATATTGCCAACCAACACCATGCCAAAATCCATTTAATAACCAGACTGTAAAAAGAGCAGTTACTCCTGCTAAAACTGGGCCATAATAATTTCCTAGTTTTTTACGTAATACTAATGTTAATTTTCGAAATGGTTTTGATGTAGATATAGGATAGAAAATGTAATCTTTAAACCAAGAACCTAATGTTATATGCCATCTTTTCCAGAATTCAGAAATAGTAGGGGATGCAAAAGGTCTTTGAAAGTTTTCGGTTAATTTAATACCAAAGATTTCTGAGGTTCCAATAACTATATCCATTGTTCCCGAAAATTCCATATATAATTGAATAGTGTAGGCGATAGCTCCTAAAAGAATTATGCCACCATTAAACTCATTATAATTAGTAAAAATATTTGTTATTAAAGGATTTAATCTATCAGCGATAACACATTTTTTTAAAATACCATACATTATTCTTTGAATACCAAAAGTAAAATTATGATATGTTATAGATTTTCCTTCATATAAACTATCAGCAGTTTCATTATATCTACATATTGGTCCTTCCATTATTTGTGGAAAAAATGACATATATAGTGCTACTTTTCCTAAATGTTTTTCAGCTGGTATAAGTCCACGATATACATCAATACTATATGATATAGCTTGCAGAGTATAAAAAGATATTCCAATTGGTAATAAAAACTTTGGAATAGGTAAGTGGATATTGATATTTAGTGCCTCAAATAAAGTATTTATGTTAGTAGCAAAAAATCCTGAATATTTTAGAAATATTAATATTCCGACATGAATTAGAATACTTCCTATTAATATTAATTTCTTTTTCCCATTATATTTAGCTTTAATTATTTTCTTTTCTTCTTTATCTATATTTTCAGTAGCTTTATCACATTTATCATTAATTTTTTTTAACCATAAGCCACTTAAATAAACTACTATTATAGAACTTAAGAGATAAACTATTAGTTTGTCACTTAAAGAATAGGAAAATATTAAACTTGCAGTTAGTAAGATGAACCATCTTTTTTTCTTAGGTGTTATACTATAAATAATTATTAATAAAGGAATAAATACTAAAAAGTAAGAGAGAGAATAATATGATTTCACACTTATTCCTCCTCTTGTAAGCGATTAATCATTTTCCACATAGCTTCAGCAGAATTAAAATTATTAGGGATAATCTCAACAGTTGGTATTACTACATCAAATTCATCCTCTAATTCAGCGATTAATGATAGAATAGATAATGAATCTAAATAATGACCATCTATTAAATCAGTACATGTTTTATAATCTACATCGGGATTTAAATCACTTAAAATTTCTATTAAACGTTCCATAATATCACTTCCTTTCTAGTTTGGCGTATTAAATGGATAAGTAGCTTCATTATTTCGTATTAAATGATAATTTCCATTTAAATCCTTTTTTATTATACCAGGTAAATCATGACTTAGAAATAGAGAAATACCTTCCGTTACAGAATAAGCTCCAACTTTTTTAAATATTAAATAATCATTAATTTTTAAATCACTAAGGGGTAACTCTTTTACTAAAATATCATTTATAGTACATAAAGAACCACATATATTCCAATTTTCGATATTATTAGATTCTTTTTTATTTTGAAATAAAATTATTTCAGGAATTCTCATTGCGAGAGAACTACCATAATATACTAAGTGATGAATACCTCCATCAACTATAGCATAATTTTCTTTTTTATTTGTTTTAGTATCTACTACTTTGGTAATGTAAGAACCACAAGTATAAGCGATACTTCTACCTAATTCTAAAGTAATATTAATAGAAGAGGGAATGCTTTCTAAAAGTTTAGAAAATTCTTGTAAATATTCTTCTTCATCATATTCTTCATCTATAAAATATTTTGCAGATAAACCAGGACCAAATTCTATTTCTTCTAAATTAGCATTGTATTCTTCATTAAGTTCATTAAAGAAACTTAATACTTCGTCTAATTCTTTATTTAATCTTTTGATAGAACGTTTTTGAGTAGTAGAAAAAAATTGTAAACCTATGATTTTTATATAAGGACTATTTTTTAAATCTTTAAATATGTTATGAATAATACTTTTATCCATTCCAAATTGGTTACCACTTGTAAGACGTAATAAAACTTTAATGTTCTTTTTAAATTCATTAGTTAGATTTTTTAATAAATTGTATTGCTCCCACGATTCAATAGTATATATACCAATTGATACATTATTTTGAAATAAATATCTGAGGTCTTTTTCTTCTTTGTAAACTCCTGATAAAACTATTTTTTCTTTATTAATTTTTGAAGAGTCACATATATGGTATTCGCCAAAAGAACATACTTCATAGCGGTCTATTAAATCTTCGATATCTTTTAAAATAAATGAATTAGCTTTAATAGCATAGCATAGTTTTACTTTATTTGGGAGTTTATGTCTTAAATATTCTATTCGATCTTTTAAAGAAACCATATCAAAAAAATAAAATGGGGTTTGGTAATTTGTTACTAAATAATTAAACTCTTTTTCTATCATGAGTATCACTTCCTAATTTCTTTTCTAATTCTTCTTGTAATAATTGTTTGCGGTCAATTTTGCCATTTTTATTTAAAGGGAATTTTAATATGCTTCTAAATATATTTGGAATCATATAAATAGGTAAAGTATTTTTTAATTCCTCATATATTGTTTTTTTGTCAACATCTCCTATGTAAAAGCAATATAATTTTTGCTTTTCTTCATCAAATACACAACAACTTCTTTCGATACATTCAAGTTTATTTATCGCGCGTTCTATTTCTTCAAGTTCAATTCTATGTCCCATATATTTAATTTGGAAATCTTTACGTCCTGTAAAATATAAATCATTATTGATATCATATTTTCCTAAATCACCAGTACGATATATTATTTCAGGATATCTTTTTTCTAAAGGATTAATAACAAATCTTTTAGATGTTTCTTCATTATTATTGTAATAGCCTAAACCTACTGCAGTACCTCGAATACATATTTCACCAGTAGTATTTTCTTTAGTAATTAATTCATTATTTTCGTCTAAAAGAAATGTTTCTTCATTTAAGAATGATTTACCAATTGGTATGCCACTTTCATATTCTCTTTTTTTATCAATAATATGATAAGTACAATTGCAAGTTATTTCCGTAGGGCCATATAGATTTATAAAAGTAGCATTTGGAAGATGAGACATCCAAGTATTTAAATGTTTATTAGGCATAACTTCACCACTAAACATAATTTTTTCTATATCATTTGGACAACGATAGTCAAGCGCATGAAAAGTACTTACTAAACATAAGGCTGATACAGCCCAAATAAGAGTAGTTACTTTGTTATCGCATATAAAATCTAATAGTTCAGTAGGTTTAGAAAATAATTCTCTCGGAATTATTACTAAAGTAGCTCCAACACAAAGAGTGCTATATATATCTTTTACAGAAACATCAAAATCAAAAGGGGCTTGATTACCAATAATATCATTTTCTTTTATATTAAAAGTATTAGTAAATATATCTATAAAATCAATAACTGACCTATGACATATAGTTACACCTTTGGGAGTACCAGTAGAACCTGAAGTGAAATTAATATATAAAGGGTCAATATCTAAAATTTTAGTATTGGTTTTATTTATTAATTCTTCATCTATTTCTTCCTTTATATCTTCATATTTTATTATTTTACTATTTTTAAAAGTTTTTAGGGCTTCTTTATAATATTCGTTATTTGTTATAACTAAAGGGGAGGCTAAAACACTTGCTATATCTTCTAATCTTGATTTTGGAAACTCAGGATGTAAAAGAGAATAGGTATTTCCACTATATGCAATACCTAAAAAGGTTGTTAAAGCCTCAATTCCTTTATCCATAAAAACTATTATGGGAACATGGAAAAAATTGTCTTTTATAATTTTACAAGCTATACTTTTACTTCTCTTATGTAACTCTTTATATGTTATTTTACTATTCTTATCAATAACTGCTATTTTATTAGGAAATTTACTTACACTTTCTTCTAAATATTTTAATACATTATACTTCATAAAAAACTCCTCAAAATAAGTATACTTCCATATTATTTTCATATCAAGCTTAATTACAAATTTGTAATAAAAAAATCTTTGTTATTTTTAAATTTAAGATCTATTTTTAACTATTTCGTATCTTTCTTAAAAAAATAGGAATACTACTTATTACTATCATTTTATACGTTTAAACGTAAATGCTAAGACGTATCTTTGTTGTTACAATTAAAGGGGAGTTGATAAAGATGTACGATAGTAAGATTTATGGGAAAATTAAATTTAAATTAGCCGATATTTTAGAAAAAGAAAATATGAGTAAAAATCATTTAAGTGTTATTAGTAATGTAAGATTTGATACAATTGGAAAATATGTTAAAGGGGATATTGAACGAGTTGATTTAGATATTATTTGTCGTTTTTGTAAAGCCTTAAATTGTAAAATAGAAGATATAATTGAGTATGAAAAATAAATATTTTATAAATAAGGTAATGTTTGACATAAATGATATATTATTAACGTGAGGAAAAAACGTTAAATTGTTTTTGCAAGGCTCTACTGCGAAGGAGGGTCTATTTTTATTTAAAAAAATATGTTATACTTAGTTTATATGGTGATAGTTATGGATAAGAATAATATATTAAAAATAATTGTTGGAGTTTTAACTTTTATTTTAATTATGGTTTTAGGTTATACTATTGGGAATATAATAGAAGGTATGCCTAAAAAAGAATATATTGAAAAGGATATCACTTTTACAGGAGTTATAACTGATATTAAAAGTAATGAAGTCATTTATGTTAAAGGAACTAATGATAATCCTAAAGATTTTAGAAAGACTTATGAATTGAAATTAAATGATAAAGTTC
>CAOJKG010000045.1 GCA_948437815.1 uncultured Mycoplasmatota bacterium | reverse complement strand
TATCATAACAATCATTAACAATTAAGAAAGCATCTTTATCAATAGTTAAAATAATCTCTTTAAATAATGAATAATCATTAGTTGGAACTACACATAAAAGCATATCTTGTTTTTTATTTGAGTATCCCCCTTTAGCTTGCAGTACAGTTACTCCAAGTTTCAGATCATTAATAATTGCATTTTCTAGTTCACTTAATTTATTAGATTGAATAATAAATAATTTACTTTTTGAAATACCGATTAACATTTTATCAACTATTAAACTTGAAACATATAAAATTATTATGGCATAAACAACTTTATTTACACCTAAAACTACACCTGCGAATAAAACTACAACTAAGTTACTAATAAACGTAGCTTTTCCCTCAGGCATATGCAAATACTTACACATAATTTGCATTACAATATCTGAGCCACCTGTATTATACCCCATTTTATAAACTATGCCACTAGCAATTCCATAAATAATACTTGTAAAAGCAATAGTTGTTATAAAATCTTCAAACAAGAAATATTCACTAAGCATTTCAGCTAAAGGATGAGTAAATGTTATCATCACTGGATATAAAACAGTACCTAGTATCGCTGGTGTAGATTTTTTAAAACCAAATAAAATAAAGCTAACAATTAAAAGTAAAAAACTTACTACATAAATAAATATTTGATTATTCCAACCCCACAAACTATTAAATACTATGGCAAGTCCACTAACACCGCCAATTACAATTTCATTTTCTACTAAAAACAAATTATAATTTAAAGCAAGTATAAAAACTCCTAATATCATAAAACAAAGCTTAGCAACTCTATTTTTATGATTAACTGCCTTAAAAATCTTCTTTATATCCATAAGTAACCTACCCTCTATTTAATAATAAATTTAAAAACAAAAATTGTCAACATAAAACATATAGAAACCTCATATATTTTTAATGAGGTGAAAAACACATGAACGGAAATTTTTTTGGTAATCCTACATTTCCTACCAACAATAACACTAGTACCATAGAAAGCCCTCCTGGAAACATAAATTATTCTACTTCTCTTCCTATGGAACAAAGTTATATTGAAAATATTTTACGACTAAACAAAGGAAAAAAAGTAAAAGCTTACTTTTCATATCCTGATTCTAATGAATGGCGTGATAAAGTTTATGATGGCATAATTGAAGAAGCAGGACGAGATCATTTAATTATGAGTGATCCTAAAACTGGAAAATGGTGGCTACTTCGAATGATTTATTTAGACTATGTTGATTTTGAAGAAAAAATAAATTATAGTCATGACTATTCTGAAAAGACGTTTTAAAACGTTTTTTTAATTTATATAAGTATCAAAAAGCTGTTTTTCTTCACCTAAAATTCCTGTTCTTCCATGACCTGGATAAAACACTATATCATCATCATATTCTTTTATCATATCTAGACTCTTTTTCATATCTTCCTTATTAGAGGTTTCAAGGTCATACCTTCCACAAGTATGATAAAAAATAAAATCACCTGTAAACATAACTTTCTCATCTTTAAAATAAAACGTAAGTCCATCATGAGCATGTCCTGGTGTTTTAATGACTTCGTAATTAAAGCCATTATTAGTATGAGTATTATGTTTCAAATTATAATATTTTTCGATAGTATCTAAAGCTAAGATATGGTCAAAATGATGATGAGTTACTAAAATCCCTGTAACTTTATAATCTTTACAAGCCTCAATTATTTTATCTGCATCACTAGCAGGGTCAATAATTAAAGAGTTACCATTTTTGATAACTATATAACAATTAGTTCTAAGTACTCCTAATTTTAAAATTTTAATTTCCATAATAAATCTCCTTTAAAAAGAAAAATAGTTTTCACTATTTCTTTTATGCTCTAGCACAACCATCAACACTTAAGATATTACCAGTAACATAACTAGCCATATCACTAGCTAAAAACAAAAAGGCATTAGCAACATCTATCGGTTCCCCAATTCGACCTAAAGGAATACTTTTTATTAAAGGTTCAATCATTTCTTTAGGAAGATTTGCTACCATATCTGTATTAGTTATACCAGGAGCTACTGCATTAACTCTAATTCCTAAAGGTGCAAGTTCCCTAGCTAAAGATTTAGTCATTCCATTAACCGCAAATTTACTAGTTGGATACATCACCCCAGATGGTTGACCATAAATACTAACCATTGAGCTTGTATTAATTATAACTCCTTTAGTTTCCTTTAAATAAGGAACTATTTCTTTAGAACATACAAACACCGATTTAATATTTAAATCTGTTATTTTATTATATTCATCTTCTGTATAATTTTCTAATTTAGTACTAGAAGAAATACCTGCATTATTAATTAAAATATCAATATGTCCAAATTCATCATTTATTTTAGCAAAAGTATTTCTTACTTCCTCCATATCTGATAATAGAGGTGCATATCCTTTAGCATTAAACCCTTCTTCTTTTAATTTTTCTAAAGCTTCATTTACGCTTTCCTCTCTACTCCCAAATATAATAACCTTTGCATTATTTTTCAAAAATAGTTTTGCTATCTCAAAACCAATACCTCTAGTCCCACCAGTTATTATTGCTACTTTATCTTTTAACATAATTATCACATCTTTCTATACTAAGTTTAATTTATTTTATATTTTTTTGCAATAAAAATATTTTTATTTTACTTTCTCTAATTCTTCTTTTATAATCCATTTTATATCCTCAATAGATTTATCTATATTAAATCTTCCATTACCCACTGGATAAAAAACCGGATAGAACTTATACTCTTTTCCTTTAATCTTTTTAATATGACAAACTTTTCTATTCATAGATACAGATATTTTTTTATCTAAAACAATAGAACTAACTTGATTACCAAACAAAATAACAACTTTAGGATTTACAATAGCTATTTCTTGATATAATAAATTCAAATATTTTTTTAATACTTCATCTTTTAAAGGTCTAGCATCAATTTGTGTGCACTTTCCTAAATTAGTTATAAAAAAATTATGTTCTGTAACATTTTTATAAACTTCTAATGCAAATAGAGGAGTCCATTCACTTCCTTTCATACTTTTTATTCTTGCATAAATATCTTTATCAATTAAATCTAAAGCATCAAATAAATCCCAAACATTTTTAGTTCCTATCCAAGGAGATTTTATTCCCTCCCAAGTTTTTAAAGAAGCTATATTTCTTCCAGTTGGATTCATAAAAACAAAACAAATATCAGGATTATCACTCTTTCCTCCATTATAAATAGAATCCAATTCTTTAGCTCCATATTTCAGTTGTAACTTATCATATTTTATTTTTAATTCATCTAAATTCATTTACATCACCATTAATTTTCTGATACAGATTTTACGATAAATGAAATAACTTCATCAATATTATCTTTTTTCTTATAAGCCTTCTTTTCTTCTTCATTAAGTTCAACAAAATATTTATTATACTCAGGTAATATACTAAGAGAATCTAAAGGATATCCTGGATTTCTGATACTACTAGGGCTACTCACAAAATAAAACTTATCTTTATACCAAGAAAATTCATGAATTCCCTTTTTAGTACATACTACCATTCCATAAATCCATTTAGCTGTCAATCTTCCACCATTTTCTTTCACTAAATTAGAATAATAGAGAATCATTTCATCATCCGTTAATTCTTTACCATTAACTCTTCTTACATAAGTACCAGGTTGTTTATCCCTAGCTAATTCTTCAATAAATAAGGTATTATCCATTCCAATAGTAGGTAAACCTGTTACTTCATAATAAGCTTTAGCTTTTATATAAGCATTTTCTAAAGCATCTTTTCCATTTTCATCAATATCCAATTTAAAATCCAAGTCTTGCAGAGTTAATAGTTCTATTCCCTCTTTTTCTAATGCTTCTTTATATTTTAATATTTTAGCTTGATTAGTTGTTGCAAATAAAACTTTCATTATAAAATCTCCTTAAAACCATTTCTACTCCAAAGCCATAAAGGTGTATGAATATCAATTGGTTTGTATTTTGTATTTTTTAATAATTCTTGCCATCTATTAATAGTTATAGTTTGAACATTGCTACTATTAAACTCCAAATCATTTATTAAACCTAATTCATGAGTAGATTTACAAACATGGGTATCAGGAGCAACAGTTAACTTATGAATATTTACATACTCTCTATCTGTATATTGATAGATAACATAAAGCCAGTAGTTACATATTTTAATCCCTGATAAATAAGGAAATTTCTTTTTATTATGAATTTGAATAAAATCTCTAATTTCCTCAACATTATTATGACAATTATCAAATAGCTTTCTAACATCTCCATCAAATAATTCAACTATTGTCTCGCATAACTTTATCCAAATTTCTGTTTGCTTGTTTTTTTGCAGTGCAACTTTATATTTTGTTAGAGCCAAGCTCACTTCTTCAAAAGATTTAGTTAAAACTATTTTAGGATTAAAAACAAATCTTGTTTCAATATCATTATAAGTTTTTAAAGCTCCCTCCCACAAAGTATAAGAATTCCTTTTATAATTAAGAGCCATAGGTAAAGTAAAATATAAATAATTTTCTAAGCTAGAATTAAGTAATTTAGGATTAGCATCCTCAGGCATAACTTCTCCACCTAACTCACCATTTTTATACATCTTAATAAGTTTATCAACTTTATCTAAAATTCGTATCTTATCCATTTCTACCTCCATGTAATAAAATTATACTATAAATATGTTTTAAACAAAAGAAAAAACAGCTTAAAACTGTTTAACTAATCTTCTTTAGAGTTTATTACTGACACAATACCACAAATCATTCCACCAATTGGATAAACTATCCAATTAATAGTCCAAAGCTTAAATACAAATCCTAAAATAAAATAAATAATAGTTGCACATATCATAATGACTGCACTTATTCGTCCTATTTTTTCTTCAGCCTCTTTACTCAATCTCATATGTCCATTTCTTAAACTATCCATATCATATTTACTTTTTTGGATTCCAGCATACACAAGAAGTGGAACTGTAATAGTAATAAACACCATAAATATTGCATATGCTAAAATATCTTTAATATCAAATATATTAAGTCCAATTAAAAGAATCAAAACTATAACACCAATTAAAATAATTGATACAACGCTTGCTAATAAATAAGCAAATTTCGTTTCAAACTTTTCTTGTTCTTCTACACTATAAAAATTTTTAACATCTTTATATTTTCTTTGCAAACTATCCATTTTAATACCTAGAATAATAAATATTGGAACTGTAATAATTACAAAAAACATTAAAACGACTACCCCAATAATTATATATCTATCCAAAGAATCTTTAGGAGCCAAACCAATAATTGTAAGTAAAAGTGTAACTCCAACTAAAATCATAAAAACCCCAAAAGCCATTCCTTTACTAAATTTATTCATAAATTTATCATAAGCTTTTTTAGATACATTAATTTCTGGCATAACTTTTCCCTTAATTAAATCATCCATCGTACAATCAAATAAATCACATATCATAATTATTTTTTCTGTTTCTGGACTAGTCTCTCCTGTTTCCCACTTTGATACAGCTTGTCTTGAAACATCTAGTTTTTCTGCTAATTCCTCTTGACTCATTCCCTTTGCTTTTCTAAGATTTTGTAAATTTTCACTTAAGTTCATAAACTCACCTCCAAACATAAATCCATCATATAATAGCAATGTCTTTTTCTCTACCAACACACACTTGCACTAACAAAAAAATGATGCTAGTTTAAGTTGCATCCATTATTTTTTAACTAAAGTACTCTTATAATAATCAGTATCAAATAAGAAATATATTAAATCATCAAAGCTTTTAATTTTAAAACGATTGGTATTCTTTTCTTGTTTTAATAAAAATATAATATAATCTATAATAACAATTATTTCACAAATTATAGTTAAAACTAAAGTTATTAAAGCATAAATATTATTTAAATAATTAAATATAGTCGCATACCCTAAAATAATAGTAAAAAATATAAACCACATTTTAACTTTCCCTAAAAATAAACTTCTAGTTTTCTTACCATGAATAGTTCCAATTGTATTAACAAGCAAAATAGTTACTTCTAAAGCTAATAATAAATAAAACCATTTAGTAATTTTAATTAAAGGTAATAATAAAGCTATATTAAGAACTTTATCTGCGACTGTATCCATTAAACTTCCATAAAAAGTTTCTACATGAAATCCTCGCGCTAATTTCCCATCAATAAAATCTGTTGAAAAAATTAAAGCAACAAAAATTAAAAATAAATAATTAGGAATACTTTCATATAAACATATCAAAACAATAGTTAAAAATAATCTTGAAGTTGTAATTAAATTCGTTAATATTTTCATAATATCACATCCACATAAATATTTTATTAATATAATATATGACAAATAAATTAATTATAAGAGTACTAACTCCATAAACAATCTTTTCATCTTTTCTTTTAAAATTTCTACTTAATTTAAAACTATACCAAAATATAAAAATACTTAGTAAAAAATAACATGTTATTCTTAAATCATTCGCATTAAATCCAATACCTAACATATTTTTCTTAGTTTCTGGCACACACCCACAACCAAAAACTTTTAAAAATAATAATTTATCTAATAATTCATAAAAAGGTGTTATAAAAATTAATATTAAATAAGGTAAAATATATTTAGCTTTTTTATTTTTAAAATAACAGAAAAGCCATATTAAGAAAATGATTCCAATTATTAAAAATACATATAACATAAATCCACCTTCTTAACTAACTATATTATACCATTTAATATATATAAATAAAAGAAAAAAA
>CAOJKG010000044.1 GCA_948437815.1 uncultured Mycoplasmatota bacterium | reverse complement strand
TAGGATTATTATGAACATCTTTTCCTCTTTTAGCCCATCTAAGTGTTCTTTTAATTGATTTTTCCATATATTCATGAGAGGCACTAGCTGGAGGACATTCATCAAAAGACATAGCAATATCACTATCTAATTTATTTTGAATAGCTATAGATTTCTCAGGAGTTAAAAATAAATTGTCGCCATTTAAATAGTTTTTAAATTTTACTCCTTCTTCAGAAATATCTTTAGGGTTAGCTAGAGAAAAAACTTGGTAGCCACCACTATCTGTTAATATAGGACCATCCCAATTCATAAATTTATGTAACCCACCAGCAAGTGACACAATATCTTCGCCTGGTCTTAACCATAAATGATAAGTATTAGCAAGTATTATGCCTGAGCCTAACCCGCGTACTTCTTCAGGAGATAACGTTTTTACAGTAGCTTGTGTTCCTACTGGCATAAACATTGGAGTCTCATATTTAACTTTATTATATTCAAATGAACCTAATCTAGCTTTTGTATTAGCTTCTTTTTTTTCTAAGTTATAAATAAATTTCATTAGTACCGCCACTTCTTTCTTTAAAATTATATCATACCATATTTAAAATGTAAAACACCACTATATTATTTTAGAAATTATATGCAAATTCAACAATTAAATCTATTCCCATAGCATTTACTTTTTGTTTTAATTCTGCTAAGTGGACTAGGAAATTAATAGAATAAATATCTTTCCAATTTTTTACAATATTTTTTCTATCATTAAAAACAAGTAACAAATGAAATATTTTAGGGGTAATTTCACTAGCATCTGGTAAATTTATTTTGCCATAATTTTTTTGTATTAATTCTAAAGTTTGCATTGCTTGATCTACGGCATAAGCAAAATCATGTGTTTTCCCAATTTTGACAAAATACATGTCAGTTCCTTTTACTATATCACATATCTCATATTTATATCTTCCATTGCCATTCTTTTCTACTGGTATTGTTTCTGGATGAATCATTTTTCCATTTAGGATTTCATTTAATCTATTATTATAAAAAGTTTCATATTGCACTTTTTCTCCATCATTTTTTGGATATATATTTTTTTGCTTAGCATAGTTTTCTAATTCGACCTTGTGATATATATATTCCTTCTTACCATTATGATTTAATATTTCAATTTGACCAATATCACGGAAAACTTGATTTAAATATGATTGATTAAATGTGCACCATTTTCCGTCCCTTAAACAAATATTATCTTTTGTAATAAATTCTAAATATTCTAATAATGGGTGATAATTAAATTTACCTTCACTATTTTGTATGGCGATTTTAATGTTAGGTAGCGAATTTTCAATATCTATGTTTTTTTCTTGTAAAAACTCTTGAATTTTTTCTATAGTAACTTCTCCCTCATATAGACAAGATTTTCTGTCACATGAAATTTTAAAAGCAATCCCTTCACTTTGAATAAGTTTAGTCCCAACAAAATAGAAGTATGGAACATTAATATAAGAATTATTTTGTTCTTTTTCATCATATTCTTTTATTGCTTTGGCTAGTTGTAAATTTAGTTCTTTGATTTGTTGTTCGGAGTCTATAATGATTAATTTAGGTATTTCATTTTTTGCTTCCTTTTTTAAAATTTTTGTCAAATCATTTAGTCGTTCACCTATTTCTAGTGGAAGTAATTCCCATCTAAATTGAGCAGATTTCCCGCAGGAAATTATTTTACCCCATAAACCTTCATTGATACTTTCGCCTCTAATGAACGTTGGAATCTCTCCTCCTCTATATGATAATTGAGTACCACTAAAATAATCAGTAAGAACTTTATTTTTACGACTTCCTTGTGATACATTTTGTTGAGTTTTTACATTCTCTAAATCAATAATTCTTTCGGCTACATTTATACCAAATGTTGGATTAGCAAATTCATTAATATAAAAGTGAGCATTTCCATATGAAATAGCATAACACACATCGTCTTTTTGACATATTATGGCAGCTCCATAAGTTCTTATATTTAGTTCTAGATTTTGATCAGTGAAATTAGAAATTAAATCAATCCAAGGCATTCCTGTTGAACTTATTTTATCACAAAATAATATTTCAAAATTAAAACCACATGAATTTTTGATACATCCCTTTTTTAAATCAATTTTATTAAAACTTCTGGTCAATAAATGTTGTTTAAGTTCGTTTATTTTATCTTTATCTATTTTATATATGTTATAATCATATGTAGTCTTCGATTCTTTTGATTGTGACATAGTAAACAACTCCTTTATCAGGGCTTTGTTTTTTTATTATATTATAAAGTTATCATAAAATCTATATTATAATTTTACAATAAAAAATCAGAAAATTTTAGTTTCTGATTTATTCTTAACATTCGATTTTTTTACTTTCAATAAATTCTTTAGCTGTTATTGTTTTTATCTGTTTTTTACTAAATTTACCTTTTTTTAAAGTATATTCATAATGAGCTTCAACAATATCTTTCTTATTAGCACTACATATATGTTTATCTTGATATGCTATATCTTGAACCATTCTTGTCGCATAAACTGTAATAACATTTTTATCATAACTTATAAATGTTGTATAATCTTTTAAAACCATATTATCTTTATCAATATCTTTATCTTCTAATATGATATTTCCTTCTAAATCAATAGCATATAGAGTTGTTGTTCTGCCACTAGTACCATTTGTATATGTAAATACTATATAATCATCCATAACTTTAAAATTACGAAACATAGAATATTCATTACTTCCCATTACTTCTAAATTTAAGTTTTCTTTTTTGAAAAATTCGTGGCCATTTATAGTTGCCACTAATGTTGTTGGATATCCACTTTCTTTGAAATCTTGATATTTAAATTCTATTTTTACTTTCTTATCATTTACCTCAAAGTTTTTTTCACAATAAGCTACACTTTCTGTTTCTTTAACACATTCTTCAACTAGTAAAGTTCCACTTGGTACTCTTACTCTGATACCTTCAATTCTTAAATGTCCATCGTCTAATGTTTTTGTACTTACAAATATAATTAATCCTATTAAAATTGCTATACATATTATACTTCCTACTTTTTTCATATTTATCCTCCCTTATATTTATTATAAAAAAATCTTAAATATTTTACAAGTATTATTTTTTTGCTCGAGGGTGAGCTTTATTATAAACATTTTTTAACCTATCACTTGTTATATGAGTATATATTTGAGTTGTACTAAGTGATTCATGACCTAATAGTTCTCCAACAGAACGAATATCAGCACCATTATTTAATAAATCAGTAGCATAAGTGTGTCTTAAAGTATGAGGTGTAACTTTACTTTTTATTTTTTTTTGTTCAGTATATTTCTTTACTATATTTTCAATTGTTCTAGTAGTTAAAGCTTTGCCAAATTTGTTGGGAAAAAGATATTCACTGGAAATACCTTTTAAAGTATTATTTCTAGTAGTATTTAAATAATAATTTAAAAGTTTCATATCACATGCTTTATAATAAACTATTCTTTCTTTGTTTCCTTTACCTACTACTTTTAATATCCCATTATTTAATTCTGATAATTTAATCTTGCATAATTCACTTACTCTTAGTCCTGTTACATAAAGCATTTCAATTATTAGGATATTTCTAACTTCTAAATCGTCATCATAGTTAATATTATCAAATAGATTTTTAGTTTCGCTATCTTTTAAAAAATTAGGTAATTTTTTTGAAATCTTAGGATTTCTTATTCCATTAAAAGGATTTTCTAAACACTCCTTTATTTCTACTAAATAATTATAAAAACTACGAGCAGCGCTCATATGTAAAGCTGAAGTTTTATTATCATATCCTTTTTCTATCAAATGTGCTTTATATAAATTAGCTTCTTTATTAGTGATATTTTTAAATCTTAAGTCTTTATCTTTTAAAAATTGTGCATATTCTAATAAGACATTATGATATGTATTCGCTGTTGTTTTAGAATAATTTAACTCAAATAATATATATTCTTTAAACGATAAGATATAATCTTCCATATTAGTTTTCATATAAATAAAAATATAGCTTTCTTTCTGTTAAATATGGTAATTCACTTATTATTTTTAAAAACATTTCTTGCCCTTTATTATTCTTTAATGTATTTAAAGTATCTTCGGTTATTTTTTTGTTTAAAAAATTTATGATTTTGTTACAATAATTTTTATCTTGGTAATTCTCTTTTAAATTATTCCACATGTCAAAACTGTTATCTTTGGTTAAAGCTTCAACTTTTCTAGTTTTTTCTTTTTCAACATATATAATTACTAATGGCATATCATAATCTATTTCTAATAAGTTAGCTTCTTTGATAGCTTCCATTATTTCTTTTTTTGTATATTTTAAAGTTAATGAATCTATTTCCTCAATTTTATTAGATGTTTTATTAAATATTTTCAAGTCCAATAAATTAAGTGGAAAATAATTATTAGGCTTGGTTTCGATTGCTAAATAATATTTATTCTCCATATCGTTCACTCCTTATATATTTAGTATAACATGAATAAAAGTAAAGATAAAGAATTTATTTTCTACTTCTTGGCCCTGTATATTTATAATTTAAATATCTTCTTAATATTTCTAAACGGAATTTTAATTCTTCTTCTGGTAATTCTCTTTCCCATTTAACAATACTGCCTTTATCGATATGAAAAATAGTTTCCATATTTTTACCAGAAACGGCATATTTCAAACGACATTTTAAAATTTGTTCTTTTTCTTCTTTTGTATACATAACTCCTATTGTGTTTTTTTCTAAAACAAATCTTATGTCTGGACCTTTTAAATCATTAACTAAATCTTCTAATTCTTGCTTTCGTTCCTCACCTTGAGGCTTGGCTAGAATTTTTCTTAATTTTCTTATATATAAATTGGCTTTAAAAATCCCTCTTTTATTATCTGAAACATAACTCTTTGTTTCGAATTCTAAATATTTTAAAGCTTTCATAACCTCAATTGGTAATATTGTAAGATTTAAATTATTTTGAAAAGTATCTTTATCTACGCGAAATATTTCACTTGCTTTTTCAATTGATAAACGACACTCTAGCATTATATATGCGTATATTATAACTAAATTTTTATTCATAGTTCCCCCACTGCTTTCCCTTTATAAAATTTTTCTATATATTTTAACATAATTTTGGCATTATTAAAACCTAAAACTTAAAACTTTGAGTTAAAATCACCTTTGTACTTAAAAACTCTTTTATAAACTTCAAAATGTTATTATATTTTTTGCTCTATATTTTAAATTCTTATATATGATACTTTTTTCATAATTTAATTCTTTAATATTTTCTGAGTATTTTAAAACTCGAACTATAATAGTTCGAGTTTAGTATTAAGTTTGGTGCGCGTAGAGGGACTTGAACCCCCATGGGAAGCCCGCTAGATCCTAAGTCTAGTGCGTCTACCAATTCCGCCATACGCGCAAAAATTAAAAAATGGTGGACCCTGTAGGACTCGAACCTACGACCGCCCGGTTATGAGCCGGATGCTCTAACCAACTGAGCTAAGGGTCCACTTGCTTTTTAATAATATCATAATATATTAAATGTTTCAAGATTCTTTTGTGAAAAAATCTAAAAATTTAGATATTTTATGCCTTAACTTATCTAATAATGTACGTTTTAATATTAATCCATTACAATTCCTTTGTTCTTTTTCTAAATACGAAACAGCTTCTTTTATTTTTTCTTTATTTTCTTCAGAGACTACAACCTTTTCCATGATGTATGCTGAAAATGGTATTTCTATTATATCTTCATTCTTAATAAAGATCTCTCCATTTAAATGACTTATTGCTATAGCTTTATATGTTGAGCTTTCATAATCTTTTTCAATTATGTAATAATATGTTCTAACATGATTACTAATATTATATATTGTAACTATATCTCCTACTGAAACTGATAAACTCTTTTCTAATTCTGCAACAAAATGATTTTTAGGTGAATTATTAATTGTTCCTAAAACACAAAGTCTTTCATATAGATCTTTAATTATATTATTAAAATCTATTCTATCTATTTGCATATCTACTTTAGATATAGCATCAGCTTCAAAAATAACTAAATTAGGGTTACAAGCTAAATTAGCTTCTGTTAAATATTTATTTGATGATATATAAAATCCATGGTTCATATATTTTCTTATAGGAAAAGCATATATCTTATCTCCTTCTACTTTCCATATCATAAAAGGATATCTAATATTATTTTCAAAATTTGGATATTTACTTTGAATATCTTCTTGTTTTTTTAAATAAACTACTAATCCCGCCTCTAATTTATTGCCTTTTTTTAAATAGTCTTTTATATAAAGCTTTATAACTTGCTTCTTTTCTAATTTGCCTAAGATAAACTCTATTTTATAAAGCATCTCGACTTTTGTATCATTTTTTGCTATTACTTTAAGTACTCTTATTGCCTCTTTTACTTTATAAGTCATAATTAAAGAATATGCATATTTATATAATAAATTCATGTTGAAGCCAAATTTAGGATTTGTTAAGGCTTCTCTAACTAGTTTAATTACTTGTTTATAATTTCTATTATCAAAAGCTTGACCTATTGCAGTGTATATTTCTGATATCATATGGTATCCCCCTTTTTTGCATTTTATTATTTTAACAATAATCCCTAATTATTGCAAGTTTTTTTTATTTATATTATAATATGAAAAAGAGGTTTTATTATGGAACAAGCTCAAGAAATTGAAAGAAGTATTATTAAAAAATATCGTAAAGAAATATGGTGTAAATTTACAAAAGCTATTAGAGATTATGAATTAATACAAGAAAATGATAAAATTATGATTTGTA
>CAOJKG010000043.1 GCA_948437815.1 uncultured Mycoplasmatota bacterium | reverse complement strand
TCTTGGGTTTATTTGGGAATTAAATATAAGGAAAGGAGCCAATTCAGGGGTAAGAGAATTATGAAAAAGATTAGTAAAAACAACGAAGAAAAGAATAAAGAGAAAAACAGAAAGATAATATTAATTATTATCGCTATAATTATAATAGTATTAGCCCTAATAACCAGTTGTAGTTGTACATCAAAGTTCTGGGGAAGAATTGGTGATTTATTCAGAAACGAAGGTACTTATGTTTTTAAAGAGACTGATGGTGCCTATTGTGAAAATGGACTTTATTGTGAAACTATTATAAATAAAGATTTAAGATTTGATAAAGATTATTTAGATGTATCTGTATCAGATGAAAACATTAAATTAACATATACATTTACAAATATAAATCCACATGAATTTACATGTACGACAAGCGATGCTACTATTGCAACTTGTTATGTAAATAAAGATGGTTATGTTGTTATCAATCCAAAGAGTGAAGGAAAAGTAACAATAATTTTACAAACAGAAGAAAATGACAGAATATATCAAGCAACAGCAGATATAAATATTGGTAAGCCTACTAAAGGAATATTCTTATCAAATAATGCTGGAACTATAAATTTAAGAAGAACAAACACTAAAACAGTATCTTATAGATTAGTAGGAATAGATGGTAAAATAAGTGTTACAAGTAGTGACGAATCGGTAGCAACTGCTACTATTAAAGATGGTATCTTAAAAATGACTGCTTATAAACCAGGAAAAGTAACATTTACAATTACAGTAGAAGATAATGGTAAAACATATACAGCAACTTACACTTTAACAGTTGTAAATAAAATTGATGGTTCTGGAAATGGAGATAAACCAGGAACTGATCCAGGAAATCCAGAAAAACCTGGAGATAAGAAAGATAGTAATAATAAATTAAGCAATTTAACAACAAATAAAGGTACATTATCACCAGCATTTAAAGAAGATATTAAAAACTATCAAGTTAATGTAAGTGCAAATGATAATGATATTACATTAAAAGCTACACCAAGTAGTAATAAAGCAACTGTAACATATACCTTTAATGGCAAAACTAATACTACAGGCAAAATAGAAGGCTTAGAACCAGGAGCTAATGTTGTAACTGTAACTGTTAAAGCCGAAGATGGTTCAACAAATATTTACACAGTAGTAGTAAATAAACCTGGAAAACCAGATGTTCCAAAAGATCATGATAGTTCACTTGGAAGCCTAACAACAAACAAAGGCGATGTGTCACCAACATTCGATCCAAATACTAAAGAATATAGTAAAGATGTTGGAGCGAGTGATACAAGTATTACAATTATCGCTAAACCAAATAGTGATAAAGCAACAGTAACATATACATTTGATGGTATTACTAATGCTACTGGCGTAATAAATAATTTAAAACCAGGAGCTAATAAAGTAATAGTAACAGTTACTGCCGAAGATGGTTCACAAACTAGTTATACTGTAACAGTTAATAGACCACATACATACGAAGTTAAATTTGAAAATAACTCAAATGATTGTTATTTAGAAGATGGAACATGTTTAATAAAATATCATGTATATAAAGATGGTGTAGAACAATTTGACTTTAATCCAAATGAAATCAATTTAAGTTTACCAGATTCATATAAAGGTACAGCAACACTTGGTACAGGAGATAAATTAGGTTATGTTGTATTAAAACCAGATACTAAAGAAATGTTAAATAAAACAGTTGATTTAACTTTAACATATAATGGCACATCAGCTGTTACTAAAGTTAACTTTAAATCTCAAAATTACTATTTACAATCACTTAAAAATGAATATGACATGAGTATAGATAGTGAATCAAACACTAGACCAGTAATGTTCCAAACAAATTTATTCGATTATATCGGAAACAATCCTGAAGATTTAAAAATTGAATATTCAAGTGATAAGAAAAGTATTACAATCACATCTAAGAATGATCCAAATATTTACTTAAAGATATGGACAGATAGTTCTAATATAGATAGTATATCTTATGATCCAAAAGCTGGAACTTCATATTTACCAATAATTGTTTCAGCAAATAGTGATGGTACAGCTCACCTTTATGCTGAAGGTAGTGCTTTTGGTAAAAATATACCAGATCAAAAATTAGATGTTAAATTAAATATTATTAAGAAATATCTTGTAATTATTGATGCTAATGGTGGTATGTTTAATGAAGTATCAAAAGAATACGATTTTAAAATATCAAGTTCTGAAAAAATAGATCTATCTAAATTAGATGAACCAATTCTAATCGTTCCAAATGACGAATGTTACTACTATGAATTTATAGGTTATGCTAAAAAAGGTACAACAGATATAATTTATTCTAAAGAAGATATTGAAAGTGGTAAAAATAATTTTATCACTGGAATAACAGAAGACACAACATTTGTAGCAATCTATGATGAGACTCAAAAAATAGAACGTGAATTTGAATCTAAAACTATGTGGTTAGTTGATGTACCATTATTCCATAATGAAGAATACTATAACAAATATGGTGAAGATAAAGTAATATATCCAGGTGCAAAAGGTGAATACACAATGATATTCAAAAATGAAAGTCCTGATGATATTACCTTAACAGGAATGATTTTAGAAGAAGATACAATTTGTGTTGACATAGATAGAGATGGTAATATTGATGGTTGCTTAAATATGGGATATATCGTTAGAAGTGATTATGCTGATGCTAGTGTAAATAATTATTTATATGGTGCTAGCAATAAGTATACAATTCTACACAATGATGGTGTTAATCAGAATGTTCCAAAACCATTATATACTTATCGTAAAGAAATAACATTTGATGAATCAACTAAAAATACTATGTATTTACCAGCAGGAAGTAATAAAGAATTAGAAATTACTATTCACTGGGAATGGACATTCTATATTGATGATAAAAACGATAGAATAGATACTGCTATAGGAAATCAAGCAGCAGCATCAGCCAATGATAAAACAATAAATGATTTATACAAATTAAAAGTAGGAATTAAATACGACGTTGAAAACAAAGTATGTGCTGGTAATTAGAATATAAGGGGAGAAAAAGATGAAAAGAGTAAAAAAGATAATATTTGTAATATTTTCTATACTTCTTGGTTTAATCTTAGCATTTAATATTTATAATTTCATATCAATCAAAGTATTACATAAAGATCTTGCTTCCATTAATGGATATACAATATTAGAAGTTGTATCTGGCTCAATGGAACCAACTATTTATAAAGGTGATATAATCATAATTAATACAAAAGATAAAAATTATAAAGAAAATGATATTATTACATTTAGAGGAAAAGAAGGAGAATTTGTAACTCATAGAATTATGAAAATTGATGGTAAAACCATGATTACAAAAGGTGACAACAACAATAGTGAAGATGATCCTATTAAGACAAGTTCTATTGTTGGAAAATATGTCACTAAGATAAATGGTGGAGGTAGAATTCTTTCATCATTCAAAAATCCTTTTACAATGGTAATGATATTTATAATCGGTTTATTAGGTTGTATTCTTCTAAGTACAGATTCTGATGGCAAACCAATATTAGAGCAAGATGAAAAAGAGTTTCAAGAGTTTTTAAAAGGTAAAAATGAAACAGAAAAAGAAGTAAAAGAAGTAGAAAGCAAAAAAATAAAAAAAGAAACTAAATCAGTTTCAAAAGAAAATCTAAAGAAAGCTTCTACACCAAAGAAAAAAACAAATACAGACAGTAAAGATACTAAAGACAAAAGCAAATCTAGTAGTGCAAAAAAGACAAATAAAACAAAAGTAGCGACTAGTGACAAGAAAGCAAGTTCCAAAGTTCCGGCTAATAAAAAAGCAGAAATCAAAAAAACTACTTCAAATAAATCAACAAAAAGCTCGGCTAAAAAAGAAGTTTCTCAAAAAAAAGAAGTAAAACAGCCAACAACTAAGAAGGCTACTACAAGTAAGAAGAGTACTACTAAAAAGACAAATAAAACAACAACTGCTAAGAGTAGCAAGAAATAGAAAAGAGTGAAATAATATGAAAGGATTATTACAGAGTAAGATATTTAGAAAAAACCTCAGAAAATGGTTATGTATGTATGTAGGAGCACTATTACTTCTTACTACTGTAGTAACCTATTCTAAATATATATCAAAATATAATGCTGATGAAGACGCTCGAATAACAAAGTTTGATGTAACAGTAAAAAATATTGAAAATGAGAATTTAACATGTACTGGTGAAATAGATAAGTTAGATTGTACAACAAAAGATACTTATCGACCAACTACAAAAATACCTTATGAATTTGTTGTAACACCAAATTTCGAAGTTAACACATTATTAGCCACTACAATATATGTTCCAGCTAGTTTCAATATTGAAACTTTAGAAGAGATAAATGGTAAAGTATTATATGACGAAAAAGAAAACATTAAAGATAGTTCAATAACTATCAGCAAGATAAAGAATAAAAATGAAAAAGGAGAAGAAGTAGATACAGCTACTATTATAACTATAACAAAGAAAATAGATACTGATGATATAATAAATTCAAATACACCAAAAACTTATAAAATAACAATTAAATACAATTACGATGAAGAAACTTATTTAACAGCAGATAAAGAGAATTTATCAGTAATAAAAATTGGTTATTCAGCAACTCAAATTAAAAATTAAGGAGGGAGTAGGAATATGAAAAAGTTAAAGCTAAACAAAAAAATAATTACTATCGCAACTTATACAATAGCTATTTTAAGCACTATTGGTTTTGCAATTTATCCAGAGACCAACGCAATATTCAAAAAAGATAATGAAAAAGCTTTGGCTTACATTTCAAGCTTAGACAATACATATACAGGAACAATTAAGCCTGTTTTAAATAGAGAAGCTTCCACACTAAATGTAGCAAGAATAACTCTAACTTTACCTCGTGATGATAGATATATTAAAGAGGGGGAAAAATATGTTATTGAAGCAGTATCGAGTACTCCTTACAACACATCAAATCCAGAAACAGTTTGTTCAATAGTTCCAAATACTAAATCAAGCAATTTGAAAATTGATGCAGATAATAATATTACATTTACTAATACAGAAAATGGTGTAATTGACATAGAATGTAATATTGAAGCAAACAAATTAAATAGTGAGAATTTAAAAGTTCTCATAAAATATTACGAAAAAGTATTAGATGAAGAAAGATTTTTATATAAAGAGGGTTCATTTTCAATGGACTACAATGAATATGCTGATCCATACAAAGAACCACCAGCAGATAGTATTATTCTAATCAAAAATGAAGATGGTTCCGATAAATCTTCAGAAGATATATACAAAGAATTTGTGGGTATTATTACAAAGTATGCTGAAGCCTCAGAGTATTATACTAAATACATTAAGAGTATGGAAATTTTTGAAAATTATATTAATGATAACAATATAACAGAAACAACTGCCAAAGATGTACTTATAGATGCTTTAGATTTTGATTTATTAGGAGTAACTAGAAGTCCATCCAAAAATGAAGACGGTACAATTAGAGGTTATGGCTTTGAATTTGATGAAAACTTTATTGGTTATGTAAAAACCCATAGTTTCTACAATGAAATTTATTTAAATAGAGGAGATTTTATCTTCTTCTCTAGTAACAACGTGAGTAAAATAGAAGAAGCTTTAAAAAATTCTATTACCAAATGGTCTTTTAAAAATAATGATAAAAATTATGAAATAAATGGTGAAAATTATAATAAAGCATCATTAGTTCTAAAATATATCGAAACTTATATAAAGAATAAAAACTTAGATTATTCAATTAGCAATCTAAATAGTATACCAGGCTTATATAATGGTACTGAAACAGTAAGTGGATATCCATATACAGGATTTAGACCAACAGTATTTGATTATGCTTATAATTATCTAGCAGGTAATGTAGTAAGAGTTAGTTATTATGAAGATTTAAGTACAGCGGTAGCTGAAGCTTATATTAAAACTATAGCTTATTCAGGAATAAATGATATGTACGCAAGCAAAAATGCTTATATCGCTACTATCTTGATGTTAGATTTAAATAATAAGAATAGCGATTTTTATAAAACAGTAATATGCAGAAATACATGTGAAGATTATAACGCTATATATTATAATAATGGTAAGTATTATAAAGTAAGTGTAATTCATAATGAAAAAGATAAATATAATGAAATAAGAATTACAGAAGAAGCAACTTTTGAAAATATAGCTACAGGACTATTTGATTCAAATGTTATATCAGGCATTCAAAATAATTTAAATACAGAAGGAAGCTTATTAAATAAAGCAATAACATGTAAAGCTGCTGACTGTGAAGTATATAGTGAGGTACATTATAATGCTGATAAAGGAGAATATTTATTAGTTGATGTTGCACCAAATAATACATATAGAGTTAATAAGTTAACAATTAATAAAAAAGATTCATTTATAAATAGTATCGAAAGCAATTATGGAGAAAACTTAATTGAATCTATAAATACAGGACTTTCAGATCAACTTTTAAATGATGCTATAACATGTACTGGACCTGATTGTGAAGATTATTATGAAATTCATTATGATAAAGATACAACTAATTATATGATTATTAGAGTTAGTACAGACAGTACAAATAATTATAATACAATAAATATTTCAGTATTAAAATCAGTTACTGATACAACAATTAATGAAGAATTAATCAAAAATCTAAATTCAGCATGGATTTACTTAAAAGAAACAGATATTGATATTTATGAAACATTAATTAAGTATTTAGATAATTCAATAAATGGTATTTATGCTGATATGGGTGTAAGTCCAAGTAACCCATTATATTCATACGGTTATTATTTAGTGCCAGAGAATTAAAAAGAAACAGATGAAAATCTGTTTTTTCTATTGTCAAAAATTTTTTTATATTATATAATCTTATAATAGGAAGGGTA
>CAOJKG010000042.1 GCA_948437815.1 uncultured Mycoplasmatota bacterium | reverse complement strand
ACTAGGATTCATTTTATAACCTCTTTCTATAATATATATAATATCATATTTTTTTGTTTTTTTGTAGTGTAAGTTTTGTGTTTACGTTATTGCGTAATTATTATATGTATGGTATAATTAAATAGATTTTGGGGTTTCCCTGTGTTTTTATTATGAAAGTAGGTATAAAAATGAATGAAGAACTTGAAAGATTTAAAACGGATTTATTGACAATTATTAAAGAGGGACAAAATTTAGCTGAAGGTTTTGTAGAAGTAAGGCCAGGAGTTAAGATAAGAGCTGGGCGTGAGAGAGAATTTATGCGTTTATGTGATAATTATTATGAGCGTGCTTTTAATCAGTTTGTAGAGAATGACACTGATACTATTACACCAGTTTATGAATCTTTGACTAAATTAGTAGAAACAGAAAATGAAGAGTTTTATGCTTCTAAAGCTTCAGAATTTGTTTTAGAAACTAAAGATGAAGTAGAAAGGTTTAAAAACTTAGTTAGAAGTTATAATTCTGTTGATAATGCTTATAAATTAACAATAAGAAATTTGAATGATTTGTATCTTAAGAGAGAGAATACTAAGGAATGGCAAGATAAAGTGGATGAACTTAACGATGAAGTTAAACGCTTGTCAGAGAATAGTTCTATTATCACAGATCAAATAAATGTAGCAAGAAGAAAAGTTAATGAAACTTTAATAAAATATGCTGAAGAACAAATGCAAGTGATCAGAAATAATTTTACAACTGCTACTACAAGCTCTGATAGAAGTGAGACTCTTGATCATTATTTCGTACTGGCTAATGATAGAGAAGAATATGATAGTTTATATCGTTTAACAGCGATTTTAAAACGCGCTAATGAAATAGAAGAATTTGACAAGTTTGTAATTGTTGATGATGCTATGATGGTAACTGAAGAACAAAGAGATATACTTGTTTCAACAACATTACCTAACATAAAATTATTTGATTATGTAAAATCTCCAGAGAAGAAACCAGTTAATATTTCATTTGAAAAAAATAGTGAATTTATTGAAAAAATAAATGAATCTTTAAAACTATTAGATGAGATGGGAAAGACGGACGAAAAAAAAGTTTGGGAAGTATTAGAAGAAAAACAAAAATTGGAAGAATTATTGGATATTATTGGTAAAGCTAATGTTATAGGTGATAGTTTAGAAGAGGTTTGGAATTCTTTTTATGTATCAAATGAAGATAAAAGCAAAGTAATTAGTTTATTGAATGATTCAAAAATTTTAAGAAGATTAAATCCAGAATTAGCTCATGATGAGAAGAAAAAAAGAGAAAATGCTGAATTGATTAGTAAGCTATACGATTATTTAGACGAGCTAGCTAAAGAAGTTACTAATTATAAAGGAGTGACAAATTTACCTTATAGAACGACAAATACAATTGGTGATAGAGCTTGGGTTGTAATAGATAGAGACTGGAAGGAAGCTAATAGAGTTATTGAATTAATAGAGTTCCTACAACAACAAAAAGAAGATTTAATTTCAGTGTGGGGAATAGCAAATGTTAAAGATATTGAGATAGATAAATTTAAAAAAATGGCAAATTCTATTTTGTATTTTAATGATAAAATACCTGATGTAACACAAAATGTTACAGAAATTGATAATGTTCGTAAACAATTAAAGGGTTTAATTAAAAAGGCTAGAGAAACAAAAAATGCTAAATTAGCAACTAATGGTTTAGTATTAGATAGCGATTTTGAGTTATATACATTATTAAAAGAAAAATATAATTATTTGATTGCTGCTAGAGCTAGTAGTAATTTAGTTCCGGTAGATGGAGTATTAATTGATAGCAATTATGCAGATAAATATAATGATGTTAATAATAAAATAGATAACTTATTAAAAGTAGTTGAAACTACAAAAGTTACTCCAACAGCAATTCCAGTTGAACCTTCAGCTGAGGCTGCTAAGAATCCAGTTACTATTGGTCCTAGTGTTTCTGAAGGTAATAATTTAGCTTCGGATTTTAGTGATAAGATTGATTTTAGTTTGAATGATAAAAAAATAGCTGAATTAAAAGGAAAATTAAATGCACTTAGTGCAAAATCTAGTCATAATGAATTAGAAAGAAAAATGTTTGACTTATTAAGCGAACAAATTGAAATTTTAGAAAATGCTAAAAAAAGTCAAAGTATTATTGATGTAAATGGTTTCAAATTTGCTACAGAAGCCGAGAAAGAGAAATATTTAGATCTTGTACTTGATTTAGATGAAATAGAAAAGAGTTTGAATCAAACTCAAAAAATAGCATCTCCAGGTAAATCGTTAGTACCTCATGATTTTTATGAAAAATATTTTGGCATAAATGATATGAAGATAGCTGAATTAAAAAAAGAAATGACTAGTCTTGAGTCTAGAATTGATGCAGATGAGTTAGCAAAGAAAATATATGAATATTTAGCTAAACAAGTTGAAGTTTTAGAAAGAGCTAAAACAAGTGAATCTGTTATAGAAATGTTAGGATTGAGATTTGCTAATGAAGAGGACAAACTAGAATATTTGAGTGCTCAAGCTAATTTAGATGAAATATTAAGTGAATTGAAAAAAACTGAACCTAAAGAAGAAATCAAGAAAAAAGGTAAACTTAGAAAGAAAGTAACTGCTATAAGAGATTTCTTAGGAGAAAAATTTAAACATAAAAGTGATAAAAAGTTTGGGTTTAAGTTAGGAGATTTTTTTGTTAAGCATAAAGATATTATAAAAATATTAATTGGTATAGGTCTTGGTATTACAGCAGTAACCTTATTTTTACCTCAACTTGTTCCAACAATTATTTTCTCTAATAGTTGTTTAGCTACAGCGGCTCCTTGGACAAGTGGAGTTCTTAATGGTGTTAGTTCTCTTATAGCACCACTTGCAGGAATATCTTTTGTACCTGGTGCTGGAGCTATTAATTTGGGTGTTAGTGCTAATTTAGCAGGTCCTGCTTTAGTAAATGCTTTAGCTAAAGTTGGTATTGTTGGTATAGGTATTCCGATGACATATAAAAGTTTAGAAAATTATTTGAATAAAGATATATCAGAGTTGGAAAAGAAGACTATAATTCAAAGATTGATGAACTTAGTAGAAAACTTTAAAAAACAATGGTTGAATGCTATGATAGGGCTTAACTTTAAGATTGAAAATATATATGAAAAAGCTGCTGAGAAAAAGAACGAATTATTAGATAGAATTCATAGTGGAAAAAATGTAGAAGATAAAGAAGTACAAAAGCAAATAGCTGAGAATGTTTCTTCAATGCTTGATGAACAACAAGTTGCTCCTACTGTAGATGCTGAGTCTTCAAAAAAAGAAATGACAACAGAAGAAAAGATAGCTTTAGGTGAGAAAATAAAACAAGCAAGTAAAGCTTATAGAGAAAAATCTAGATTAGATCAAGCGAAGAAATTAGCAGATGAGGAAGGAATTAGTCTTGAAGATGCTTTAAAACAAGTTGAGCCAAGAAATGAAGATTTAATTAGATTCTCTAGTTCGAGTCAAGCTTCGACTGTTTCTAATGGTTCTCCTTTTGAAGCAAGTAATGATTTAACAGATCCAGATTTACCAAGTTTAGAAGAAGTAGAAGAGGCTCGAAAATTACAGGCTGCAGAAGAAGAAGCTGAAAGACTAGAAAAATTGAATGCACCTGATGGAGATAAACCAGTTGTAACAATACCAAGTGATGAAGAAATTATAAATCAACTTGGAAGCCAAACTGCTAGTGATGGAAAGAGATTAACATCAGAGGAGATACAAACTATGTTAAATGGTTCTCCAGCAGTTCAAAAGGATGCTGATCCAGAATTATTGGATGTTCAACCTAGTGAAGCTCCAACAGTTAGGACTCCAAGAGTTGAGAACTTGTTAAATTCTACTGATGCTCCAGATACATCTAAGACAGCTCAAGTTATTGATAAAATCATAAATCCTGATAAAGTGGATCAGGAGTCTGGATTATCTTTTGTTGAACAAAGGGAATTAGAAACTTTAGAGGTAGAAATAAAAAGATTACAAAGTATTTTAGATGCTACTAAAGAAGAAAGATTTATTAAACCTTATCAAGATTCTATTAATCAAATGAATGCTAGACGTGATGAATTATTAGAAAAGAAGAATAAAGGAAGAGGTTAATAATGGAGATAGGAAAAGTTATAACTTTGGATGATAATAAAGATTATTTATTATTAGAAAAAGTAGAATTAAATCATAAAGAATATTTATATGCAGTGGAAGTAGGAAAAGATGATATGCCTACTTCTAACTATCATTTTCTAGAATTATTTCATGAATCTGATGGGGATTATACAGAAGAAGTTGAAGATAAAAATATAATAGAAGCTATTACTAGTATAGTTACAATTAAATATTTAAATGATAGTATAAACGATGAACAAGCTGCTTAAAATATAAATTATTTAGAGAGTTAACGTTTGGTGAAAGTTAATTAATTTAATTTTAAGAGATCACTTGGGAGTTTAATATTTGAATTTTCATTTTAGAAACGTAGAATATTACGAATAACTCACGTTAAGAGTCTAAGTTAAAAATTAAGGTGGTACCGCGATTTATTCGCCCTTTGGTATACACCTTTTTTATATTTTTAGGAGGGAAATATTATGAAAAATTTTAAAGAATTAGATAAAAGAAATTATCCAGAGGTTGAACAAGATATATTAGATTCTTGGGGTGGTATTAATGAGATAAATAGACGTCAAATAGAAAAACATAAAGATGATGATTATTTTGTTTTTTATGATGGTCCAGCATTTGCTAATGGATTTCCAGGTCTTCATCATATGGTGGCAAAAAATCTTAAAGATGCAATTTGTAAATATCATGCTATGAAAGGTAAAAAAGTAATTCGTAAAGTAGGTTGGGATACACATGGACTACCTATTGAAAATCATGTTGAGAAAAAATTAGGAATTTCTAGTAAAAAAGAAATTGAAGAATTAGGCATCGAAAAGTTCAATCTTGAATGTCGCAAAAGTGTTAGAGAAAATGAGGATGCTTTTGTTAATTTAACTAGTAAAATGGGGCAATTTATTGATACTGAAAATCCATATTTAACTTTTAAAAATGATTATATTGAGACTGAATGGTGGATTTTAAAGAAGTTTTATGAAGAAAATTTATTTTATGAAGGAACAAGAGTAGTGCCTTATTGCCCACATTGTGGTACAGGGCTTGCGACACATGAAGTTGCGCAAGATTATCAAAGTGATACTGCTTTAACATGTTATGTTCCTTTTAAGAAAAAAAATGAAGATGTTTATTTTCTTGCTTGGACAACTACTCCTTGGACTTTACTTGCTAATGTAGCGTTATGTGTTAATCCAGATGTTACTTATGCTTTAGTAGAATCTAAAGGTACAAAGTTTATTTTAGCAGAGCCTCTTGTAAAAGCAGTTTTAGGAGAAGAAAGTGAAATATTAGAAACATTTAAAGGCAAAACTTTAGAAAATACAGAATATGAACAATTAATTCCAAGTCTTAATGTTGAAGGTAAAGCCTTTATTGTAACTTGTGCCGAATATGTTACAACTGAAGATGGTACAGGGGTTGTACATATTGCTCCCGCTTTTGGTGCAGATGATGCCGAAGTATGTAAAGAATATGGTATTACAGAAGTTAATCCAGTTGGTAAAGATGGATGTTATACAGAAGGTTTATGGAAAGGTAAATTTGTTCATGATGTAAATGAAGAAGTTGTAGAATACTTAAAAGAAAATGGTAAACTATTTAGAAAACAAAAAATAATTCATGAATATCCGCATTGTTGGAGATGCCATACACCTTTAATTTATTATTCTATGCCTAGTTATTATGTGGCAGTTAGTAAATTTAGAGATAAAATGGTGGAAGCTAATAAAAAAGTTAATTGGTATCCAGCTTATGTTGGCGAAAAAAGATTTGCTAATTGGATAGCTAATGCCAAAGATTGGAATGTATCTAGAAGTCGCTATTGGGGTAGTCCAATACCTTTTTGGAAATGTGATTGTGGATATAATCATATGGTAGGAAGTGTTGCAGAATTAAAAGAAATGGCAACAACAAATCTAGATGAAAACCTAGATTTACATAGACCTTATATAGATGAAGTAAAACTTACTTGTCCAAAATGTGGTGCATCTATGACCCGTATTAAAGATGTTTTAGATTGTTGGTTTGATAGTGGTTCAATGCCTTTTGCTCAATATCATTATCCATTTGAAAATAATGAGCTATGGGAAACACAATTTCCAGCAGACTTTATTTGTGAGGGAATAGATCAAACTAGAGGTTGGTTCTATACATTAATGGTTATTTCGACTTTTGTTAAAGGTTGTAGTCCATTTAAAAATGTTTTAGTAAATGATTTATTATTAGATCACGAAGGTAAAAAAATGAGTAAGAGTCGTGGTAATATAGTAGAACCATTTACAACAATAAAAGAATATGGCGCTGATACTGTACGTTTTTACCTTCCTTATGTTTCTCCAGTTTGGACACCTTTAAAATTTGATATGGATGGTTTAAAAGAAGTTTATTCTAAATTCTTTAATCCACTTCGTAATGCTTATAGTTTCTTTGTGTTATATGCTAATGTTGATAATATTGATACAGATGAATGTAATGTAAATGTAGAAAACAGAGAAGAAATAGATAAATGGTTAATTTCTAAATATAATACTTTAGTTAAAGATGTTAATGAAGCATTTTTAGAATATGATTTGAATAAAGTAGTAAGATTCTTAACTAGTTTTGTTTCAGATGATTTATCTAATTGGTATATAAGACGTAATAGAAATAGATTCTGGGGTAGTGAACTTAATAACTCTAAAAAAAGTGTTTATATAACTACTTATGAAGTTTTAGTAGGTCTTGCTAAATTATGTGCACCTATAACACCATTTTTAAGCGAAGAGATATATCGTAATTTAACAGGAGGAGAATCTGTTCATTTAGAGACTTATCCAAAAGCTGATTTATCTTTAATAGATAAAAAATTAGAAGAGAAAATGGATTTAGTACGTAACTTAATTAGTATAGGACGTTCTGTTCGTGAAGAACAAAAAATAAAGGTTCGCCAACCTCTAAATGAAGCATTAATTGATGGTGCTAATAAAGAAATATTAGAAGATTTAGTACCTCTTATTAAAGAAGAATTAAATGTTAAAGAAGTAACATTTACAAATGATTTAAGTCTTTATATGAATTATACTTTAAAACCTAATTTTAAAGTTGTAGGTAAAATAATGGGATCTAATATTAAAGAATTTCAAACTAAGTTAGAAACTTTAAGTAGTGAGGATATTGATTCTTTAGTAAATAATAAGACTATAACAATGAATATTGGTGGTAATGATATTACAATTAATTCAGAAATGGTTGAAATTAGAATTTTAGAAAAAGAAGGATTTAATGTAGGTCGTGAAAATAA
>CAOJKG010000041.1 GCA_948437815.1 uncultured Mycoplasmatota bacterium | reverse complement strand
CTTTATTACTTTCTTTTAGCATTATTACAAAATCATCTGTAAAACTAAAACTTCTTTGGTTATCAATTGCAGCTTTATTAGTTTCTATACCTGCTTCGCTTTTTATTTTCCCACCATCTTTACGAAGTTCAAATTGAATAGTTTGAATAGCTTTATTAATAAAATACTCTTCACCATTTGCTAGATAAAAATTTTTATTTTCTAAATCTCTAAATTCTTCTTTTAAGTTAAAATTCAATTCTGGAATTTTCAAAGTATCTGCATCACTTAATGTTTTTGAACCAGTATATTTTTTACTTTTATCATTAATATTATCATAAATATCTTTAAAAGTTTCTCCTTTAATTCCTCTAGCTAAAATTACTTCTTCGCCTTCTTTAGTTTCTAATTTAACAGCGAATGTTTCTTTATCTTCATAATATAAAACTTGAACTTGCAAGCGCACTTTATAATCAGTTTTAGCATTAATCCCAAAATATTTAACATTAGTAATATTTTTAAAATCACTTTTTCCTAAATCTGTAAAAACATAAGGAAACTTAAAATCTTTTTTTAACATTGCATATAAAAAATAATCATTATCAGATGTATAAGTAAAATCAAAATTATCTAAAATATCACTAGTTTCATTAAATTTATCTTTAATCCCTTTTTCAATTTCTGTTTTTAATTCTGGTTTTATTACTCCAAGTTTTTTATAATAACCACTATCACTTAAATAATTAGTATTAAAAGTTCCCTTATTAAGATTTTCTACAATATTTAATTGAGGCTCAAAAACTATATCTTTTTTTACAAGTTCATTTTTCAAGTCATTCCAAATCAAATTAAATGTTCCACACCAAACACTATTTTTGCTAATCTTATCTTCCAAAGATAAAACAATATTTAAATTACTCTCATGATAATCCACCATTTTATTTTTCTTAAATATTATTAAAGAGCTTATTAATAATACTCCTAGTAGTAAACTACCTAATACTATTTTTTTATTTTCCATTATATTTCTCCTTATAATAAGTATACTATTAGTCATTCTAAATTACAACAAAATAAAATAGATAAGAAACCTCTTACCTATTTAAAACACTTTTAATTTCTAAGAATTATATTAGTTTTCTTTAGAATTTTGATTACTATCTTGAATAATATATTCTATTTTATCAAGCTTATCTAAATCATCTTTATCTATTTCTAAAGCAAAATCACTACTACCAGTTACTTCACTACCAATAGTACACTTCATATTTCCATTTTCTGTTTTATCACAAGTAGCATTATAATCTTTCTTATTTACATTAATTTTTAACGCTTCTTTTATGGTATTACTAATCGAATTATCTGTCATCGCATCAACACTAAAAGTTCCACCAACTAAAACTAAAACAGCAATAAAGATATAAGTAAAATGTTTTATTTTAATTCTTTTCAATTCATCTCTTCCTTTCATTAAATCATAAGCGACTAAATAATTAGTCTTTTCTTTAATATTAGATGCATCAAATTTGGCCATTATAATTCCTCCTTTAATTTTTTTCTTAATCTATATAACATTATTTTTAAAGCACTCGTACTTTTATTAGTTAACTTACATATTTCTTTTATTTTTAAACCCTTTAAATAAAATAGTTCAAAAACTTTTAATTCTTCATGTGTTAATTTATTTAACTTTTCTTTAACTTCTAAGATTGTATCAAAGTCATTTTCATACCCCATATTTTCATCAATTGGAGTTGTAAAGTTATTTTTACGTAGTTTATCATAAGAGGCATTTCTTGCGATAACACTTAAATATGCTTTTAAATTTGTATTTATTTTATTTTGATTTTTCCAAAGTAAGTAGAAAGTATCCGAAACAATCTCCTCTTTATCTTGATAAGAAAGTGTAGTTCCAATAATATTATCTACTATTTTAAATACATAACCAGCATATTCATCAATAACAATTTCTAAATTAAATTCTAAGGTATTTTTCATTTGATACCACCCTTGTTGAATGCATTCATTATATAGACGTTTAATTTAATAAAAAGGTTACAAAAGATTAATTAATTTTTAAAATAAAACTATTATTTACAATTAATGTACTATATAAAAATAGAACATCTTGATTATCAAAACTTATATAATTATTAACTAAATTCATATTAATATATCTTAAATCCACTAAAGTAATTTTTTTATAAAATGGTACTAAAAGTGGTGCAATACTACTTCCAAAAGAATCTCTAAAAATAATTAATTCTTTTTGAGTATCAGCATTATCATTTATAATTTCAATTAAACTACTAGGACCACTTAAAAAAACATTATAAGCATCGCTTGATTTAAAAGCATCTTCCTTATAAACATAATTATCTTTATATTCTAAGTGTTTAACTCTTACATTTTCTAATATATCATTAGTTAAATAAATAAGTTCTTCAGGCTTACTAAATGGCACTTTATAGAATGTTGCTCCTTTAAAATCAGAATATACTTTTTCAGTATAAGAAATATCTTTATTATTAAACTTGAAATAATCACTTAACTTACCAATAACTTTAAAATAAGCTTTTTGTTTTAAATGAATATCTGTTTTATAGTAATCATCTAACGTTAATAGTTCTCTAATATCAATCCCTGAAAAGTTAATATTATCTTTTAAATTTGAATATAAATAATCATAATCAATAGTTAAATATTTATTACTATCTAAAAAATAACTTTTATCAGGTATAATCATATAATAGCATTCATTATTTTTTAAATACTTCTCTTTTATATAATTTATTTTATTTGTAAAATTATTAATACTTTTATTATCCAAAGGATAAAGACGTTCAAATATATAAACATCTTTAAGATAAACTCCATTATAATCTTTATTATTAAGAAAATAACGATTAAAAGCACTATTTAAAGCTAAAAATTCATCTCTTAAAGGAAATTGGTCCGTTAAATATTTATCTAAGTTCTCGTTGAAATCTTCTTTTAAAGTTTCCACATTAACAAGTTTTCTTCTTTCAACTAAGGAAATATCTTTATCTTTTAATATTATACTAAGAAAACCAAAAGTAAAAATAATTACGACAAAAACAATACTAATAATTTTTTCTTTCATAATTAAAACCTAAAATAGATAAAAGGATTAAAAGAGCTTGAAACAATATTTGCTACTACTAATATGAATATACCTAGAATAAATATTATTTCCCCTCCCTCAATTACTTTTTCTAATTTACCTTTCTTTAAACTATTAATTTTATTTTTCAAGAATGGACTTATTCCTAAAAATGCTATAACAAGAATCACTAAATTATTTCTTAATAAATATAAAACTTCCTTATTATATAGAGGAACTCCTATTCCCATCATCCCTTTTAAAAAGCTAAATAATTCATTTAAATCTGTAATACTAAAAATCACAAAACTAATTACGACAATTATAAAAGTATAAATATATGCAATAAAGTTTTTCTTTAAATATTTCTTCAAAATAAACTTTTCTAAAATTAGGAAAACAAAAAAGTAAATCCCCCACATAATAAAGTTCCAACTAGCTCCATGCCAAAAACCAGTTAAAGCCCAAACAATAAAGATATTACGAATATTTTTTATCTTAGAGCATTTATTACCACCGAGTGGAATATAGACATAATCTTTAAAAAAGCTAGATAAAGAAATATGCCATCTCCTCCAAAAATCAGTTATTGAAGAAGCAATTAAAGGATAATTAAAATTCTCTTTAAAATTAAAGCCAAACATTTTACCAAGTCCAATAGCCATATCACTATAACCTGAAAAATCATAATATATTTGTAATGTAAAACAAATAGCCACTAAAATATAAGAAAATGCACTCATATTAAATCCCAATATATTAGTATAAACATGATATATAGTATCAGCGATTAATACTTTTTTAGCTAAACCAATAACAAATCTTTTAACGCCTACACTAAAAAGTTCAAAACTTTCTTGTCTTGTTTCTAATTCTAGTGCAACATCTTGATATCTCACAATCGGTCCTGCAACTAATTGAGGAAATAATGTAATATATGTCGCATATCTAAGAAAGCTTTTTTCTGGTAAAACACTTTTTCTATAAACATCAATTAAATAGCTTATATTTTGGAATGTAAAAAAACTAATCCCTAAAGGTAAAATTATTTTAAGCATTGGCAAATTAAAATTAAAAATATTATTAAAAGTTTCTAAAAAGAAATTTGTATATTTAAAATAAAATAATAAACCAATATTAAAAACTAAACCAATTATAAGATACAACTTTTTTCTTTTCTGCTCAATTAATAAACCTATTATATAATTAACTAAGCAAGATAACAAAAGCAAGAATACATACCATTTCTCACCCATATAATAAAATATCAAACTAAATATTAATAATACATTATTACGATATTTCTTAGATACTAAAAAATAGCTAAGAAATAACAAAGTTAAAAAAAAGAAAAGAAAACTTATACTAGAAAATACCATAAATTTACTTTCCTTCTTACTATTTTAAATTTTCAAAATTTGTTTTAATAGGATCTGCTAGTTCATTAGACATAATAAGAACTACTAAATCTCCTTTATTTAAAACATAAAGTTTTTCAGCTTCCACACAAATCCACTTACGTGGGTCAGCCTTTTCTTTAATTTCTTTTACAACAGCATCAGCTTCATTGCTATCTTCAAGCCTTATTAAAACAACAGAATGTGCTGTCGATCCAGTCATTGATTCACTAGCAATTGCTTCTTTATATTTAGCACTCGTAAATGCATAATATTGAAAATTCTCTTCAGTTAAAGGTATATTTTCTACCATCATAGGCATCTCTTCTTCTTTTATACCTTCATATAATTTTTCCATTATTTCTTCTAAAGAACCTTCGATATTTTTATTTTCAACCTTTTTATCACATCCAACTACTCCAAATGTTAAAAATAAAATACTAAATAAACATAATAATTTTTTCATAATCTCATCTCCTTCATAATCATAACATAAAATTCAAAATAAATAAATGACTTTTACATTTTATTTTATAGTTCCTTACTTTTAACATAATTCACTTTACTTTTATATAAAAATATTATATTATTAATTTAGCGAGACACTAAATAGTGCTTGCCACAAAATGTTGCTTGCACCACTTTTATGAGTGGTGCTTTTATTTTTACCAAAACCCCCAATAATTACTTACTGATGATTAAAAGTATAATAATCACTAAAAGTATCAAAACTAAAAAGTCCTTTTTACTCATAAGTGACCCACCTCCAAGGAAGTGACAAGTACCATACATAATTGTGCCTCACAAATTAAAAATACCATAAAAAAATAGATATGTCAAAAAAAGTTAGCACTAGACTATTTAGTGTTCTTTTCATATATATCAATTTCAAAAATTTAATTCATTTTATAAATATTAGTTTTAGGAAATACTACTTCTACCTTAGTATATTTTTTATATATAGAAGAAATATTAATATCTAAATTTAATCTTTTACATAGTTTTTTAGCTAAATATAAACCTATCCCTGTTGAATATTCTTTTTTACGATTAGTCCCTGTAAAGCCTTTATCAAATACTCTTTTTAAATCACTTTCTTTTATTCCACCCCCATTATCTTTAATAATTAAAATTATATTATTTTTATTTTCTAAAACATCAATTTCAATTAATTTTTCTTTTTTATCAAAATACTTCAAAGAATTCTCTATTATTTGTGATATTATAAAAGTAAGCCACTTCTCATCAGTATAAACTTTATAATTTAAAGGAGCAATTTTTAAAGAAACTTTATTTTTTAAAATATTATTTTTATAATTTAAAAGTATTGGATGTAAAATATCATTCAAGTTTAATTCTTTCACAAAATAATCTTTTTCTGTAACTTCACTACGAGCATAATATAGCATCTGTTCTACCTTGGTTTCTATTTTTTTAACTTCTTCCAATAAATTATTATCATTAGAATTTTGTAAAGATAAAGAAAGAACTGAGATAGGCATTTTTATTTCATGTGCGAAAGCTTCAACATATTCTTCATAATCTTTTTTTTCTAGTTTTAAATTCCCAATTTTATCATTCATTGATTTACAAGCACTTTTTAAAGCATAAAAATAAGCTTTATTAATAATACTTCTAGGTTTAACTAAAACTTCAGATATTAAATATTTATCATCTAAATTATCAACCAAATTTACTATATTATTATATTTTTTCTTTATAATTAAAAATGATAAAATTAGATATAAAATATTATAAAAAATTAAAAATAGAGAAAGAAAAATAATCAGTATTTTATTCACATCAAGTAAAATCAATAAAAAATCTAAAATAAAAATAAAAGAAGCCTGAAATAAAACAAAACTAATTTTTTCTTCTAAAAAACTACTAAACCTCATAATTTATATCCCTCACCTCTAATTGTAGTAAGTAAATTATTAATACCTATTTCACTAGCTTTTTTTCGCAAGCGATTAATATTTACAAGTAATATATTTTCATCCAAATAATATTTATCATTCCATAAATATTCTAATAATTCTTCTTTTGAAATAACTCTATTTTCTTCTCTAAAAAAATAATATAAAATCCTAAATTCATTACGTGTTAACTCTATTTCTTTTCCTTGATATTTAAGAAGTGACAAATGTAAATCTAAAATATAATCATTTTTAACAATTTCTTTAAAAGAGAAAGGGTCAGTATTATTTATTGCTCTTCTAATTTTTTCTAACAAAATACTTTTATTATAAGGTTTAGTAATAAAATCAATTCCCCCTACTTTAATACTAAGTAATTCATCTTCATCAGTATTTCTACTCGTTACAAAAATAATTGGAACATTCATTTTATTTTTAATTTTCTTACATAATGTAAAACCATTTTCATAAGGTAAATTTATATCTAATAATACCAAAGAAATACTACTATTAATATAATCTAAAATATTTAAAAACTCATTTACTAAAATAGTATGATATCCATAACTATTAAGTAATTTAGAAAGTTCTTCTCTAATTTTTTTATCATCTTCAATTATTAAAATATTCATATATGCCTCCTTAGTTATTATAACACAAAAAGAAATCTTAAATTAAAAGATTTCTACGATTTAATATTATTTTTAAAACCAAAATAAGTTGCGATAAAATAAATTACAAATGGAATTAAGAATAAAATCAAATTCATACTAAAATATTTTAAATAAACTGTATTTGTAGAAAGAGCAATTTGAAAAATATTATTCATTGATTTAATTGTACAAATACTTACAATTATAGGATAAATAATTGGAAAAACATAAAATATTAATAATTGTTTAAATATGGTTTTATAAAGTTTTTCATCACTAACTCCTAATTTACTTAAAACCTGATAACGATATTTATATTTATTAGAATCTGATAATGCTTGAATTGCCAAAATTGTTCCTACAAT
>CAOJKG010000040.1 GCA_948437815.1 uncultured Mycoplasmatota bacterium | reverse complement strand
CATACTCTCACCTTACTCTTTTCCATTCTACATCTTTTTTATTGTTTTTTCATTATATTCGACATAACTTGTCAAAACTTTTCAAAATACATTCAAATTCTACATTGTATTTTTCTATTATATCTAATATACAACATACTTGATAAAATTACAATAATTTTGTGATTATTTTTAACAAAAGATTGGTTGCTTAAAGGAAATATGAAAAAATAACTATGAAAGAAGAGAGTCGAATAGAAAAATATGGATATAAAAGAAGATTTAACGATTGTGGAAATTCGTATTAAAAGTTTGAGGCAACAATTTAATTATACACAAAATGAAATTGCTAAGCTAATGCATGTATCAAGAAGTCTTATTTGTTTATGGGAACAAGGATATGCTAATATCTCTTTAAAACAGATTATAAAACTAGCTTCAGTTTATAAAGTTCCTTTAGATTATGTTTTAGGTATTATTGATAATATTGATCTTAAAGTAAAGTATGAATATATATCTACTCTTGATTTAAAATTTCTTGGAAATAAACTAAAAGAAACTAGAAAGAGTTTAGGCTTAACTCAAGATAAATTCGCTAAAAAACTTGATACCAAAAGAAGTAGCATTAGTTATTATGAGTTAGGTAAAATGATGATGTCTACAGCTGATTTGAAACAAATATGTGAAACTTTTGGGGTTAGCTCTGATTATCTTATTGGTAATACTGATACATTTATTGTACGCACAAAATTAAATAAAATAAAAGTTAAAGAAATTAAAGAATTAATTACAAATTAAAAGAAAATGCTACTTTGAAACATTTTCTTTTTTTATTTTTTTTACTTCTTCTAAAGGTAAATCCGTTGTTCTAGAAATAAAAGCTAAATCTGAAGTTTCTAAAAGTAATTTTTTTGCGATTTCTAATTTACCTTTTGCAATACCTTTTGCAATACCTTCTTCAATGCCTTGTTCAAGACCTTCTTCATGCCCTTCATCAAATCCTTCTGCATGACCTTCTATTTTGGCCCATCTTTTAGCATCAAAAAACTCTCTTAGACCCTCATCACTTTTATATTCTTCTAACCAAGCATTTACATCCATAAGTATTTCATCCCCTTTAGCAATCATTTTTCTTTCTTCATAAGATTTTGCCCTTAAAAACTTAAGATGCCTTTTAAATTTCTCACTTAAATTATAACCTTTTTTATCAATTAAATCAAGTCTTGCTATATCTAACTCAAAGTCATCGCTTAATTCTTTATTAATTAAATAATGTTCTGTTATTACTTCTTCGTCAATTTTAATCTTAACATTATCAACAAAATTAATTTGGGTTACTTTTCTTATTTTATTATAATTGTCACCACGATTAAGCCGAGTTGAATAAATGCGCATTATATAATATTTACTCTTTTTTAAACTATTTTTAGTAAATACTGAATACATCTCTAAATTAACAAATAAAGTATTGTCAATTATAACTACTAAGTCACTACGAATTGATTTGTCTTTAAGTCTGTTCTTATCTAATATAGATTCATAACTAACTGCTAGCTTTTCTTTTAAATAATCATCTGGAAAATTAAAATATTCTTCTAGTAAATATTCTAATGCTCTTCTATTATGCGGTTTAGAATATGTTTCTTTAAATAATAAATCATTAGTTAAGCAGTCAAGATTTGTATAATCTTCGGTATGCATTAAGTCTCCTCTCTATAATATTTTTTCTTAAAACTTAAAGAAAATGACTCTATCATAGCAAAAAGTTATGTAATATTTAGTCGAACTATGGAAAAAGTATAAAAAAACTACTAAAATTAGTAGTTTTGAGTTTAATTAGCTTTATTTTTTATTTCTTCTGTAATCTTATTTATAAAGTCTTCTATACTTATATTTGTTGTTTCATCACTCATACATTTACGATAACTTACTGTATTTGATTCAACCTCTTTATTACCTATTATGATGGCATATGGTATTTTTTTCATAACTGATTCACGCATTTTATAGCCTAATTTTTCATTTCGATCGTCAAGTTCTACTCTTAAACCTAAATCTTTTAATTTATTAAATAAATTTTCGGCATATTCTAAATGATATTCATTGTTAACTGGTATAATATTAATTTGAATAGGACTTAGCCATAAAGGTAATAACCCTTTTGTTTCTTCTAATATGAATGCTGTAAATCTATCAAATGTTCCAAGAATTGCTCTATGAATAACAACTGGTGTAAGTTTCTTTCCTTCATTATCGACATATGTTAATTCAAATCTTCTTGGTAATAAAAAGTCTAATTGACAGGTAGATAATGTTACTTCTGGCCCTACTGCTGGTTTTACTTCAACATCTAATTTTGGTCCATAGAAAGCTGCTTCTCCTATCGCTTCAAAATATTCTAAGCCAAACTCATTTAATACTTCACGAAGCTTATTTTCAGCTTCATTCCACATATTGTCATCATCAAAATATTTTTCTTTATCTTCAGGATCTCTTAATGATAATCTGAATTTATAATCTTTAATACCAAAGTCTTTATATACATCTAATATTAAGGCCACAACTTTCTTAAATTCTTCACCTATTTGATCTGGTCTGACAAAAAGATGCGCATCATTTTGACACATACAACGAACTCGCTCTAAACCTTTGACTGCCCCACTTGCTTCATATCTAAAATCTGCAGCAAATTCTCCAATTCTTATTGGTAAATCACGATAACTATGTAAGTCATTAGCATATACTAACATATGATGTGGGCAATTCATTGGACGAAGAACAAATTCTTCATCATCAACTTGCATTTTTGGAAACATATTTTCTTGATAATGGTCCCAATGCCCTGATGTTTTATATAAATCCACTGTACCTACACATGGAGTATATACATGTTTATAGTCTAATTTTCTTTCTTTTTCATATATATAATTTTCTAATTCTTTTCTTACTATCGCTCCATTTGGTAACCATAAAGGCATTCCTTTACCTACTAAATCATGAGTCATAAATATATCTAAGTTTTTACCAATTTTACGATGGTCTCTTTCTTTTGCTTCTTCTAATTCTTGTAAATGAGTTTCTAATTCTTCAAGTGTCTCAAAACAAATACCATAGATTCTTTGAAGCATGTGATTTTTAGCATCACCTTTCCAGTATGCTCCACTTATTTTTAATAATTTAAAATTCTTTAATTCTTTTACAGTTTCAACATGAGGGCCTCGACAAAGGTCAGTAAAATCACCCTGCGTATAACAAGAAATAACAGTATCATTTTCATCCATTCTACTTATTAAATCTAATTTATACATATCTTCTTTAAACATTTCTAAAGCTTCATTTTTAGAAAGTTCATGTCTTACTATTCTTTTACCATCTTTGGCTATTTTTTTCATTTCATGTTCTATTGCTGGTATATCTTCTTCTGTTAAAGTTTTACCATTTAAATCAATATCATAGTAAAATCCTTCTTCTACTACTGGTCCGACCCAAAACTTTGCTTCAGGATATAAATGCTTTACAGCTTGTGCTAAAAGATGTGCACAACTATGATTCATTATACTTAATTTTTCATTTTCTTTAATATTTATCATTTTATTTCCTCCTTTATTTTATTAAACCGCCATGACAATGTAGCTCATATACTAATTTGTCATTCTTTTTAATTTGTTCTGTGCCTTGGAATTTATCTAAATCATCATTACAAGTAAAACTATATAAATACTCTCCATTAGCGTATTCTTTAGGTCCACGAACTGGTATTGTACTGTCTATTCCAACTTGCATTAGAGCAGGTCTTAATGCTTTATCCATAGCTTCTTCACTTAAATTACTAGCAATTGTTACTCCATAGTAATTCATTCCCCATACTGGTAAATCATTTATATAGACTATTTCTTCACCCATAAAATTTATACCACCAAAATAAGTATCATGATATGTGTATTTATTGCCATTAATTATTTCTTCATATTCATAGTCTTTAGAATCTAATCTTGTAGAATCTATTTTAGGCGCATCACTATTAGCATAGGTACTCTTCTTAGCTTTAATTAAAAAACTTTTTAATTCTTCTATATTCATAATTTATCTTCCTCCTTTAAATTTCATCAATTCATCTGCTAAAACAGCTTCTTTAACTACATCATCTTCTAATATATAACCGCTTTCATCAGACCTACCAAAATAAAGTAAATCTGTATCATATCCTCTAATAATATCATAAAAGCTTAATTTTTGTTCTTTACTTGCATATTCCTTTGGGAGAGATATAAAAAAGTAAGGATTAAATTCATTTTTTAAAGCTTCGGGGCAAGATATTATTTCTACTAAATTATAATTAAATATTTCAATTACTCCCATCTTTTTCAATAAAAGAAATATTTCATTATGACTACATCTCTCTAAATCCAACCCTTTAATAACTTCTCTAATTTTTTTACTTTTTTGACTTAGTCTTTTAAAATATGGCATATGAAACATATCCATTTTAGCTTCTTCATATTCATATCTGTCATTTAATACCCCCTTTAATAAAAGAAAAAACCACAAGTCACACTCTTAAGGAGCAATGTCTTGCGGTACCATCCTTTATTTTACTTAATTTCTCTTATCGCGAGTAACGGAAGATATTAATCTTCTACTAGAAAGTAGTAACTTATAAATTTATTTATTAACTTGCACCAAACGTTAACTCTCTAAAAAAATAAATATTTATAAATCTCGTCTTTCATCATTGTATTAAGTAAACAATCTCTTGTTTCTATTTATGATTATAGCATAAAATCTATTATCTTACAAGTTATTTTCGGCCACCACTATCTAACCCACTATTTAAACTTATTTCCATTATGCTTTTATAAAGATTATTATCTTCAATATTTTCTAGTAAAATATCTATTAGTTCAGGATATCTAGTAACTATATAATTAATATATTCTTCTATAGAACTTTTAGCTATTTCAATTGCAATACGATTTTTGATATTAATAGGTGTTACTGATAATAATTTTAATAAATCACCATAATATTTTCTTAATTTTAAATCCTTGCCATCATTATTTTCTTCGCTACTTAGTAACTCTGTTTTTTCTCTATCTGTTAAAAATATAATGTTCCATTCACTAGCATTTAAAGAATATAATTTAGAAGCATAACTGGCTCTTAAATATGGTTCTTTAGCATTGATAACTGCTTTAATAAATAATGGATTAAGATTGCTAGCAAAGCTCATAGTTTTAGCGTACATTAATATTTCATTATTTATTATTCCTTTTACCATAATATATGTTAATAGTTCAACCATATCTTTAGCATCTTCATAATAGACAGCAGATTTTGATAAAGTATTATGAACTCTATCGTTTAAATCAATGTTTTCTTGATTAATCTTTTTTTCATAATAATTAACAAATATGTCTAAGGTTGTACTTGGAAGATTTATTATTTCTGCACCGAATAAATATTTTAAAAACTCTACTACACTTTCAGGATATTCTAAAATCATATTTAAAGCAAAATCATGTTTAATACTTTTTACAGTATCAAAAAATAATTCCTTATCGCCTAAATAAAAATATTTATTAAATTCTTCTTGTTCTTTATCCGATAGTTTTTTTGATAAAGTATATAAATGCTGCCAATTAAGTCTAGATTGATAATGATTTCTTACAAAATCTATTAAATGATATTCTTGAGTTAATTTACTACTTACAAATGAAGCTTCAAAACAATTTAATTCTTCAATCCAGTATTTATTAATGTGTAATGTTTTATTGTCAATTTGATGCCATTTTCTTCCTTCATTGTTATCAATTAAAAATTTTCCCCAGCCATTTTCATTATCATATAAAACTTCTACTAGTTCTTTTTTGAATTCACTTTCTGGCATTTGCTCTAAAATTCTAATAATATTGTCGCCAAAGTAACCATTCTGTCTTCTAATACATTCCAATAATATTTCTATATCTTGTAAGCCTATGATAATTGCATTTATGTAGTTAATTAAATCTTCATCAGTTATTTTGCCAAATAAATTAAAAATGTCTAATAATCTTTCTTTGTCAGAAGTATTTTTTGTTATGGCATTTTTAATAGATTCTTTCTTTAGTTCATTATTTAACTTAGATTTTATAACACAACCTATTGGAATATTTAATATATTCTCTTCTAAATAAACCATTAAAGTGATATTATTAGAAGACACAATATAATTAATAAATTCTTCATTAAAAACATCTATTTTATTTTTTATAAAGTAGTTTATAAAATATTCATTATTTGTTTCTATGATATAAGTTGCTAAATATATAGTAGAAAGTGTATCTTTGTATGCAATAAAAGTACAATCTAATTCATAACTAACATCTATACCATTCTCTGCAAATATTTTTTTTAATTCAATAGCCCACACTGGTTTTTTATTAGCTAATAAAGCATCAAATAAATATCTTACATCTTTAAAATTATTATTAATTAACGTTTCTACACATACGCTCCGATGGGTTATTGACCCACTAATTCTGATTTGATTTAGAATCGCTGCTGGTACCATTTCTTTGGCATCTTCTTTAAAATATTCAAATATCTTTTTTAAATCACCAGGTACTGTCTCAGCATTCCCTTGAATTTCTTTTGATGGTTCATGATATTCCTTTTTAATATCACTTTCTTTATAAATAACACTATTTATATAGTTATTTAATTCTGCATCAGATACTTGCTTTTTAGTTTCTGCTAGAACTATTAAACGCATTACTTTTATAAAGTTATCTCTTATAAGAGAATTATCAACTTTATATATTCTTAAATTGTCTTTAATGTTACTAGATACTTCATTACTATTTAATATATTCTCGATATCATTTAATATAAAAAGAATATAAATGTCAAAATCATTACTATCATCTAAAATAAAATCTGCTATTTTATACTTTAAGATTTGATAATTAAATCTATTTGTTAATTCTTTTATTTCTAAAGTATTAAACCCTGCATTTAAAATATTAGCATATAAGTCTTTTGTAGCTTGAAACTTTTTTTCAATTAATTCATAATTATCTTTATTTAATTCACTTGCTACTCTTTCTAAATTTTGTTTTACTTCAAAAATTTGATTATCAAGAACTGCTTTAAAACCAGTTGTATCCATATAAAAATCAAATAGCGCACCTATTCTGGCCCATTCATTTATTAAATCATCCCATTTTATATTTCCTACTTTAAGTTCATATAAAGAGATACTTTCGTCAAGACTCGTACAAGCTTGTTTTAATTCAGTATATAGTTTGAAATTAACTTTCTCTAATCCACTGGTTTCAATTTTATTTAATTCTTCAGCAATACCATTTCTAATTGTTTCAATTCTTATATCACTCATAGCTTGCACCTCTTTATAATTATAGCATAAAAAAGAAGTATTTTAAATACCTCTATATAATTACATTTTCTCCAGATTCACAATGTTTATATAAATCTTTTAAGCCAATATGATATTTAGGTTTTTTATATTTATATACACATAAATAATCTAAATCCATAAATTTTAAATTGTTATTCTTTTTAAATTTCTCTCTAACATCAGTTAGTAAATCATATAAACTTAAGTACTCGTGTATACCTTTATTATTGGTCCAAGAATATTCAAACCAATAAAACTTTTCATTTTCTTCATAAACTACAAATGTATGGGTA
>CAOJKG010000039.1 GCA_948437815.1 uncultured Mycoplasmatota bacterium | reverse complement strand
AAAACAAAAGATAAAGATTACACATGTACGCCAAGGGGTAAGTTCCGAGATATGGGGCTTACTCCTCTTGTTGGTGACATAGTAGAAATTGATGAAGAGAACAATTACATATTAAAAATAGAGAAAAGAGAAAATGAACTTGATAGACCAAGAATTAGCAATATTGATTATGCTCTTATAGTTACGAGTATGAAAAAACCTGATATATCCCTTAATTTATTAGATAAGGAAATAAGCAGCATACTTTTATCTGATATAACTCCAATTATATGTTTTACTAAGTTAGATCTAATCAATAACGCTGAAAAAAAAGATTTAGAACAATTAATTAAGTATTATAAAAGTATTGGAATTGAAACGTTTACAAATGACTTTTTAGAGCCTTTAAGAAAATACTTAAAAGGTCATTATATTGTATTAACTGGTCAAACTGGCGCAGGAAAATCAAGTCTAATTAACAGATTAGATCCTACCAAACATATTGAAGTAGGAGAAATAAGTCTTGCATTAGGAAGAGGACGTCATACCACAAGACACACTGAATTTCACGAAGTAGATGGTTTTTATATCGCGGATACTCCAGGTTTTTCTAGTTTAGATTTAACAAAGTATAGTAAAGAAGAAATTAGAGATTCTTTTTTAGAATTTAAAGAGAGTGATTGTGAATATCGTGATTGTATGCATATAAAAGAAGAAAATTGTGAAATTAAAAGCAAAGTTAATGAAGGAATAATATTAAAATCAAGATATGAAAATTATTGTAATTTTATAAGTAGGTGAGTTTAATGCAAATATCAGTATCATATTTATCCAGTTATTATAGTAATGAAAAAACAGTTATGATGTTAGAAAGTACAAGTGCTGACTATATTCATGTAGATTTAATGGATGGCGGTTTTGTGCCTAATAGAAATTTTACAATAGATAATGTCTTAAAACTATTAAAAAATCATGAAAAACCATTAGATATTCATTTAATGACATTTGACCCTTTAATATATATAAATGATTTAGCAGCATTAAAGCCTGAATATATAACATTTCATTTAGAAGCTACCAAAGATATTGTTAAAACTATTGAACTTATCAAAAGAGACAATATCAAAGTTGGAATTAGTATTAAACCTGCTACAAACATTTTAGAGTTAATGCCATATTTAGCTTTAGTTGATTTAGTACTACTTATGAGTGTTGAACCAGGCGCGGGAGGTCAAAACTTTATTTATCATATCGCTGACAAATTAAAAGATTTAAAGAAAGTACGAACTGAAAATAATTTGAATTTTAAAATAGCAATGGACGGTGGTTTAAACGAAGATACTATAAAAATAGTCAAAGATTTAGATATCGCTGTAGTTGGTTCCTACATATGTAAATCGAACAATTATGAAGAGAGAATAAAACTATTAAAAGATAATCATTAAAATAAATTAAAGAAAGTAAAATATTTATAAAAAATAGTGCCTAATTAAAATTGTTAGGTACTTTTATTTTAAAAATACAAATGGTATAATACCAAAAGAAAGAGTGATTATATGATATATCCTAAATTTATAAGTAAAGGCGATTTAATTGGAGTTCCAGCACCTTCTGATGGTATTACAGATATAGGAAAGGTAAAAAGACTAGATTATGCTATCAACAATCTTGCTGATAAAGGATACAAAGTAATAGAAACTAAAAGTGTCCGTAAAAGTATAAAAGGGCGAAGTACAGAAAGTATTAATCAAGCAAAAGAATTAGAAAGCTTGTATTTAGATAAAGAAGTTAAAGCGATAATATGTGCTGCGGGTGGTGATTTTTTAATTGAGATTTTACCTTTTATAAATTATGATATTATAAAAGATAATCTAAAATGGTTACAAGGTTATTCTGATCCCACAGGTTTACTTTATACAATAACAACAAGATTAGATATTGCTACAATTTATGGCAGTAACTTTTGTGAGTTTGGAATGAATCATTGGCATAAATCCCTTGAAGATAATCTTAAAATATTAGAAGGCAATATTATTGAACAAGTTAGTTTTGACAAATATGAAAGCAGTCATACTAAATATATTAATGGCGACGAATCATATACTTTAGATAAAAAAGTATTATGGGAAAACTTAAATAATGAAAAAGAGTTAAATATTACAGGTCGTATTATAGGCGGTTGTATAGATATTTTATCTGAAATATTTGGTACTAAATTTGATTATACAAAAGAGTTTTTAGAGAAATACAAAGAAGATGGTATTATATGGTACTTTGATAATTGTGAATTTTCCAGTGAAGGATTAATAAGAATTTTATGGAAAATGAAAAACATGGATTATTTCAAATATTGTAAAGGAATAATTTTTGGCAGGAGTGCTACTGAATCTAGTTATTATGACATAAGTTTTAAAGAAGCAGTAAAGCATTCATCAGAAGAATTAAATGTACCAATTATTATTAATGTAGATTTTGGCCATGTAGCACCAAGAATGACTATAATAAATGGTTCTATAGCAAATATCAAATCTTCTGATGGCAAAGGTAATATTAATTTTAAATTAGAGTAAAGATAGACTATAAATCTCATTAAAGATATTTGACTTTTGGGTACTTCCGTGGTACCATAACAACACCAAACAGAGGGGGAAAATAATGTTTAATGAATCAGAAATTATTGAAAATTTAAATACTTATTATGAATATAAACAACAATATCCAGAAGATAAGTATATTCATTATTTAAGGTCTTTAAATTTAAAAGAATTATCAGAAAGTGTTTTAGAAGAACAATTAATTAGATTAAATACTATCCAAAAACAAAAAAACTCCATTCTAAATTCTAGACCGATTGTTAAAGATTTAAAAAAACTTTTTATTGGATTTATAGCAGTTATAATAAGCAGTTATGTAATGTTTTGTATAAATATTTCAGGTAGTTATACTTTAGATATCTTAAATAAAATTTTAAAAATATTAAGTAGAGTTATAAGAGGCATTGCTAGCTTTGCTAATGGGTGGAATATTTATGAAATAATAAAAGATTGCCGAATTTATTCTGAAGAAAAAAATAGAATTAATAATTTAATAGAAGAATTGCAAGTAAGAATAAATGAAGAACTATCTTCTAGGCAAGATTTAAACAGATTAAAAGAAAGAGAAGAAAAATCAAGCCAAGAAAAAGCAGAAGAATTAGTTAAACAAATAGGAGAACAAGAATTAGGAGATAGAATAACTGAAATTGAAAGAAGAATACTTCTCCTACCAAAAGAACAAGAGAGAGCTTTTCAAAATAGGCTTCAAGAAGCTTTAGCAGAATATAGAAATATGTCTAGAGTTTTTAGTGAAGGAGGAATATCATTAATTCTTAAAAGCAAATTACAATGTCTTAATGATTTAAATGGTGAACTTGATAAGATTGAAAGTGATTTAAAAGGCACTTTATTTGTCAATGAAGAAGAACTTTTTAATAGTTTAAAAATAAATACTGAAGATTTTATAAATTCTACTAGATATCCGGAATTCACTTGTGGTAATATTATGCTTTTAATGCAAAAATTAGGCGAATTATTAGAATGTTCTAAAGACTTACTAAGACAAATTGAAATTCAAAATTCATTTGCGGTCTGTTTTTGGGCGAGTATAAAAGTACTATCAGATAGTGATATTGACTTTTTAATAAAATTTTTAAGACCAATTTTCATTGATAGAGTTATATTAGAAGGCGAAAGTGAACTTGATAATCTAGAACAAACAGTTAGTGTTATAGGAAGTCGAGCAATGCTATTAAATATGAAAAACAGTGAAAATTATAATAAAAGAGAATATTTAAAAGAATTAATATTCTATGTTAAAGAATATGATACTAAAAATAAAACTCGAGCAAGAGCAATACCAACAAATTAAATGGAAATTACTAAAATATTCCATTTTTTTCTAGTTAAAATACTAATTAAATGTTATAATAACACTTGGTGTAGTAAAATGAAATTATGTGAAGTAAATAGAGAAGAATTAAGTCCAATGATGAAACAATATATGGAGATTAAAGATAATTATCCTGAAGAATTATTATTTTTTCGTTTAGGGGACTTTTATGAATTATTTTTTGAAGATGGTATTACAGCCTCTCGTGAATTAGAACTTACATTAACAGGGAAAAATGCTGGTTTAACAGAGCGTATTCCTATGTGTGGTGTTCCCTTTCACAGTGTTAATCCTTATATAGAGAAATTAATTGAAAAAGGTTATAAAGTAGCTATATGTGAACAATTAGAAGATCCTAAAACTACTAAAGGAACAGTTAAAAGAGGAGTAGTTGAAGTTATATCTAAAGGAACAATTGTTAATTTAGAATCTTTAAATGAGCACGATAATAATTATATCGCTAGTGTTTTGGATTTAGAATATATATATTTAATAACCTATGCTGATATATCAACTGGTGAATTATGTAGTTTAAGTATAAATCATAGCAAAGATAGATTATTAAATGAATTATTACATTTAGGAGTAAAAGAAGTAATATTAGAAGAGAATGTTGATGCTGAATTAATTAATCTCTTAAAGAACAATTATAGTATTGAAGTAACAATATCAAGTACTTATTTAACAGAAGGCTATGAAACATTAATAAATAGTGTTGATGATGCTAGAATTAAGCAAGGTATTAGACATTTATTATATTATGTAGTTATAAAAGAACTAAAAGATGTAAGTCATATATCTAGTGTAACTATAGTTAATAAAAATGATTATTTAGAGATGGATGTTCATACTATTAGAAATCTTGAATTAACAGAAACATTAAGATTAAAAGAAAGAACATATAGTTTAGTATGGTTATTAGACAAAACAAAGACTGCGATGGGTTCTAGAAAACTTAAAAACTGGATATTAAATCCTTTACGTAGTATAGATGAAATAGAAGAAAGATATAATAAAATAGAAACATTAAATAATGAATTTATTTTAAAAGATGAACTACGAGATTTATTATTTGAAATTTATGATATGGAGCGTCTTTGTGCTAAAGTTATATGTGGTAGCCTAAATGCGAGAGACTTATTACAAATTAAAAACTCTTTAAGTGTTTTACCACGCATAAGTGATATTGTAAGTGATTTAGGTTTTAAATACCAAGTAAATACTCATAGTGAATTATTTGATTTATTAGAAAGAAGTGTTTATGAAAATCCACCTCTTAGTATCAAAGAAGGCTTTTTAATTAAAGATGGGTATAACAAAGACTTAGATGAACTTAAAAATATTCGTTCTGGTGGCAAAGAATTTTTAACTGATTTTGAAACTAAAATAAAAGAAACCACAGGTATAAAAAACTTAAAAGTCGGATTTAATCGTGTATTTGGCTATTATATTGAAATATCTAAAGGTCAAGCTAGTATGGTAACTGAAGAATTCGGTTGGGAACGACGCCAAACTCTAGCTAACTGTGAAAGATTTATTAGTCCTGAATTAAAAGAAAAAGAATCAATGATTTTAAATGCTGAAGAAAAAATATTTGAACTTGAATATGAATTGTTCTGTGAAATAAGAGGAGTGATTAAAGAAGAAATATTAGAATTAAAGAAAACTGCCGATATTATAAGTGAATTAGACGCGATATGTAGTTTAGCGGTTTGTAGTGAAGAATATAATTTAGTAAGACCAAAGCTTAATACCGAAAACATTATAGAAATAATTGATGGTAGACACCCAGTTATTGAAGTAGTAAGCAAAAATGCTTATGTTCCAAACGATGTATTAATGGATAACACTACTGATATTTTACTTATAACAGGACCTAACATGAGTGGTAAATCAACATATATGCGAGAGCTAGCAGTTATTACCATTATGGCGCAAATGGGTTCTTTTGTTCCAGCTAAAAGTGCTAATTTACCTATAATTGATAAAATATTTACAAGAATTGGTGCTAGTGATGATTTGGTAAGTGGCGAATCAACATTTATGGTTGAGATGAAAGAAGCTTGTAATGCACTAGTCGGAGCTACTAAAAACTCCTTAATTTTATTTGATGAACTAGGAAGAGGTACAGCAACTTATGATGGAATGAGTCTAGCTCAAGCGATACTAGAATATATTGCTAAAAACATCAAATGCAAAACCTTATTTTCAACACATTATCATGAATTAACGAGACTTGAAAATGAATTTTTAAATATCAAAAATGTTCATGTATCAGCTAAGGAAGAGGGCAGTATGATAACATTCTTACATAAAGTCAAAAATGGTCCCGCTGATAAATCATATGGTATCCATGTTGCGAGACTTGCAAAAATGCCAGAAGAATTACTTACAAGAGCAGACGCAATATTAAGTAGTTATGAAAGTGAAGCCAAAAATATATTAAAGACAAGTGATAATATCCAACTGACTATGGATTTAGGAAGTATTGAAAAAGAAAAAGTTGAAAAAGATGAGATTCGTGAAAAACTAAAAAGTATCGACCCTCTACATATGACGCCATTAGAAGCTATGAATGTTTTATTCGAATTAAAGGAGATAAGTAATGATTAGAAAAATGAAGCTAGAAGATTATGAAGAAGTACAAAAATTATTTTATGAAGTACATAATCTACATTTAGAAAATAGACCAGATATATATAAAGATGGCAATCCATTACCACTAAAATATTTTGAAGAATTATTAAATGATAAAGAAAACTTAAATTATGTTTATATTTTAGATAATAAAGTAGTTGGTGTCCTTACCGCAGATATTAAAACTACCATGGACAATTATATTATAAAAGCTCGAAAAATTTGTTTCATTGAATCATTAGGAGTAAAAGAAAACTATCAACATCAAGGTATTGGAAGAAAATTATATGAGTATTTAAAAAATGAAGTTAAGTCTAAGAATATAGATGCAATTGAATTAAATGTTTGGGGCTTTAATCAAGATGCTATTAGATTTTATGAATCACTAGGAATGAATATTAAAAATATGAAATATGAAGATACTAATATATAAAACTGCATAAGCACTTGAATATACTTTTATTAATGATGTATTTTCATACAATAACAAAAAAGTTTGACCGCATTGCGAACAAATGTTATAATTGATACGTACAAAACTAAAGGAAGGGGAATGGTAAAATGAAAAGCTTTAATATTGTACAAGTTGATTATAAGTATTGTGACTTTTTAAGAAAGTTTGACGACAGGGTTCCGTATAATTATGGTAAGAAAGAACTAAGACCGTTTATCGGAATATTATTTGAAGTAGGAGAAGTGGAATATTTTGCACCACTTTCAAGTCCAAAGAAAAAGCATTTAACAATGGAAGATGGAGTTGATTTTATCAAAATTGATAAAGGAAAATTAGGTGCAATTAATTTTAATAATATGCTTCCGCTTATTAAAGGTAGTTATGAAATTATAAAAGTTGAAGGTATGGACGACATTAATTATAGAAAATTATTAACTAAGCAAATAAGATGGTTAAATCGTTATTATGATTCTATTTGTCATAAAGCAAAGCGTTTATATAATTCATATAAGTATGACCAATTGAGCTTTAATGTTAAAAGAAGATGCTGCAATTTTTTGCTTTTAGAGGAAAAAAGTATAAAATACAATGATAAAGTAGTGAATTAAACTTGATTTTTATAGAAAAATATTTTATAATCGATATATAAAAAGCAGGTGATTCCCGGCCGTAACTAGGGACCTAATAAAAGTTGGTGATTCCCGGCCGTA
>CAOJKG010000038.1 GCA_948437815.1 uncultured Mycoplasmatota bacterium | reverse complement strand
AATATTTTGTTAATAAAAATATTGAAGAATTAAAAGAAAAAATAAATACTACAACTGATGATGAAATAAAAGAAAGATTAAACATCAGAATTAAGTTAGCTGAATATCGTTTAAAAAATAATATATCATTTGACTCTAATAATTATTTAAATACTGCTATAATAGATATTGAAACTGACTTAGTAGAATATCGTAATTTAAAAGCAAAAAAGAATTTAACAACTGATGAAAAAAAAAGATTACAAAATTTAGACAGTATGTTTTTAAAAAACAAATATATTTTGGAGGAACAAAAAGATATAAATAATACTAGTACAGTAAGATACATTTTAAGTAATTTTAACAGTGAATTTCAAATATTTATTTTAATATATATTGTAATGATATGTGGTTCAATAGTAAGTGAAGAATTTAATAAAGGAACAATTAAGTATTTACTTACTAAACCATTTAAAAGAAGAACAATATTAACTTCTAAATTATTAACTATACTTATATTAATACCTCTTATTATATTCTTTATGATTTTAATTGAAATTATAATTGGTGGTATTATGTTGGGATTTGATTCTTTAAGTATACCAATTTTGATATATAATGCTAGAGAAGGTGTATTAGTTAAATATTCTTGCTTTGGGTATTTATTTATGTCACTAATAGCGTGTGCTCCAATATATATAGTTTTAAGTATCTTATGTTTTGGACTTAGTACAATAACAACATCAACTAGTGCAGCTATAACTATAACATTCTTATTTTATTTAGTAAGTGAAGTAATTAAGAATTTAGCTTTAATATATAATTTAAGTATATTAAAAGCTTTTGTATCAGTTCACTGGGATTTTAGTTATTTAGTAAATTATTATAATAATCCCTTTAAATTTGAGCCTATTCATTCTTTGTTAATAGTTTTAGGCTATATAAGTGTAATATTATGTCTAACTTATCTGTATTTTAGCAAAAAAGATGTAAAAAACATATAAAATTAGTTATAATATAAATAGGTAGTGGTTTTTAATGAAGTACAACGATAATATAATAGATAAAAGTACGATTATACTGATTATTACAGCATTAATTATAGGAGCATTAATTCTTGTCTTACTTTTTTGGAACAATAAATTAGATAGCAAAAATGAAGAAGGTAGCCAATCTAGTGAAGTAAAAAATTCTAAAAAAGTTAATATTGAAGGGTTAATGGAGGACATAAAAAATAAATATTCTGATATTGTTTATGAAAGTAATGATAATACTAGATATAAAAGTATAGTATATAAAAGCACAGAAAAAAGAACAGATGAAAATAACATAACTAAAAGTGGTGAAAGATATAATAGTATTATTATTGACACTTATACTGGTAAAGAAATAGCTTTCTTTGATATGTTAAAAGAAAATAAATTAAAGTCTTTTGAAGAAAAAGAAAAAGAATTACTAAATTTGAAATATCCAGAATTTATTATTAAAGGTATTGAAAATGGTGATGGTGAAAAAGGGTATTATGTAACTGAAAATGAAGTAATAATATATTACTATGATTATATTTACAATTATGATATAAAAGAAGAGGTTACTTTAAAAATTGATTTTAATGAAATAAAAGATCTTCTCAATTATAAACCAGAATTAAATAAGAATTATCAGAATGAAAATGGTTTTAATTATTCTAGCAATAAAAAGGCTGTTGCTCTAACTTTTGATGATGGGCCAAGTGGGTATTATAATCCTTTGATATTAGAGGAATTAAATAAAAATAAAGCCCATGCAACATTTTTTATGGTGGGTACTATGATGAATAGTTGCAAGTCTTGTGTTTTACAAACTTATAAATCAGGTAATGAAATAGGATCTCACACCTATGACCATTTAAATATTAAAAGGGCAGCTTATGATAAAGTAAATGAGAATTTAACCAAAACAGACAATTTATATAATTCTATAACTGGCGACCACATAAAACTTTTAAGACCACCATATGGTGCATATAGTAAAGAAAATTTAGAAACTATCAATAATTATTTTATTTTGTGGGATTTAGACACAGAAGATTGGCGATATCGTAATGTAAAACATATTGTTAATTACATTAAAGAAAACGTTCATGATGGTGCAATAATATTAATGCATGAATTATACGAATCTAGTTATGAGTCGTTAAAAATAATTCTACCATGGTTATATGCGAATGGCTATCAAGTTGTTAGTGTCTCTGAACTTGCCAAAATAAAAGGCAAAACTTTAGAAACAGGAAAAGCCTATTTATCATTACGCTAATTCAACATCAGGTGTATCGCCTGTAAGTTCTACATATAAAGCTATAGCACCACCAACTAAAAAGAGAAGCGCTGAAATTAAACTTAAATGTTGATTAAGCACTTCTTTTTTTGATGCTTCTCTCTTAAGTTCATTTATATCTTGATAATTAATAAAAACGAAATAGACATATATAAAAAGAGCCACAATAAAAATGGTTATATTAATTGTTTTATATGTTTTTTGTGCTTTTTTATCATTATTTATTAAAAACTTCTTTTCATAAGTATCCGAAATAATAGCAAAAAGAGCAATAAAGAAATATATCACCCAAATAAAATCTTCTGTATTAATTCTTTGTAACTTAATTCCAATACCCATACTAGAATATATGACTATAAAAAATAAATAGTATTATTAATAAAAAGTTTTTTGAATACACTTTAATAGGTGATAAATTTGTATAAATTAGAAAAACTTCCGTATAGCTATGATGCCTTAGAACCGTTTATAGATACACACACATTAGGTTTACATCATTTAAAACACGAGAAGAAATATTTAGATAAACTAAATGAATTATTAATAAAGAACAACTATAATTATGAATATAGTATAGTTGAATTAAACTATCATATAAATGAATTTAGTAAAGAAAATAGGGAAGAAATATTATTTAATCTAGGCGGAGTAATAAATCATTATATATACTTTAATAGTATGAGCCCAAATAAAGAAGAACCAAACATATTTTTAAAAAATAAAATTAATGAAAGATTTGGGAGTATGAGTGAATTTAAAAAAAGATTTAAAGAAAGTGCTTTAAAATTACAAGGATCAGGTTACACATTTTTAGTTCTGGATAATGGAAAATTAAAAATAATTAACTTAAAAAATCAAGCGAATCCTTATTGCTACGGGACTATTCCTTTAATTGGGATTGATATGTGGGAACACGCCTATTATTTAAATTACGAAAATAAAAAAGAAATATATATTGATAATTTTTTTGAAATAATGGACTTTAAACGTGCCAATCAATTATTTGAGAAATAAATAAAAACTTAAGCTTTACCCAAAAGGTAAAGTTTTTAAATTAAAAAAATAAAAGTTTTGACAAATTAGCAGTTATATATTGACAAGTGCTAAGCATAATATTATAATGAGATTAGCACTAAAAGAAAAAGAGTGCTAATAAAGGTGATAACATGGATGAAAGACAAAAAGCACTTTTAAAAGAAATAGTTGAAGGCTATATAAAAGAAGCTAAGCCTATTGGTTCTAAACATTTATGTGATAAATTTAAATGTTCTAGTGCCACCATCAGAAATGAAATGGCTATTTTAGAAAGTCTAGGATTTATAGAAAAAAACCATATTTCAAGTGGACGTATTCCAAGTGAAAGAGGATATAAATATTATGTAGAAAATCTAATGAAGCCTAAAGAACTAACTGGTGAAGATATGTTAAAATTACAGACTATCTTTTCTAATCAAAACTTACTAGTTAGTGAAGCTATCGCAGCTTGTTTAGAAATTATTAGTGATATAACAAATTATACAAGTATATCTTTAGGAAAAGAAAGCTTTAATAATGCTTTAAAGCAAATTTCTATTATACCACTTGAAGATAATAAGATTGTTGCATTAGTTTGTACTGATAAAGGTATTGTAAAAAATAAACAATTTACCATTGCCAAAGATATCAATTTAAAAGAGCTAATGAAAACAAGTGAGATAATTAATAAGATGTTAATAGGAACACCAATACCAGATATCTCTGAAAGACTTGAATACGAAATAAAACCAATAATTTCTCGAGAAATGGAACAATATGAAGCTATATATGGTATATTTTATGAAGCTTTTAATGACTTTGTCAAAACCCAAGAAAATGTTCATGTTGTAGGTAAATCCAAAATGCTCGCTCAACCAGAATACAATGATTCTGATGAAATAAAACGTTTAATATCTAAATTAGAAGATGAAAATTCTATTCGAAGAATAGTCAAGGATGATGAAGATAAAAACATTAACATTTATATTGGAAGCGAAAATGAGTTTGATGACAATGTTACGGTAATTAAAACTAATTATAATTTAGGTGGCGAAGAAGGAACTATTGCCATAATAGGACCAAAGCGCATGGAATATGATCGTGTTGTAGGAGTATTAAATATATTAAATAAATGGCTAGAGGAAAAAGGTGAATAAATGGAAGAGCAAGTAATACAAAATGAAGAAGAAACAAAAGTGGGTGAAGAAACTATTGAAAATAGTGAAGACTTAGTAATGGAAGAAGCTCCACTTAAAGAGGATAAAAAGAAAGAAAAAAAGAAAAAGTTTTTTGACAAAGAAAAAGAAGAATTAAGAAGTGCCAATTTAGAATTAAAAGAAAAAGTTTTAAGAATAACAGCCGAGATGCAAAATATGCGTCGTCGTTATGATTTAGATATGCAAAGTCTTTATAAATATGATGGTTATGATTTAGTAGAGAAATTATTACCAATATTAGATAATTTTGATAGAGCATTAAAAATAAAGACTGAAGGCGGCGAAAAATTCTTAGAAGGATTTAATATGATATATGAAAATCTAATATCAATTTTAAATTCCAAAGGTATAACAGAGCTAGATTGCTTAAATAAGGAATTTGACCCTAATATAATGAATGCTGTTGTTACTGAAGTAAATAATGAATTAGAAGAAAATACAGTCCTTGAAGTATTGCAAAAAGGATATATGTATAATGATAGATTAATAAGACCAGCCATGGTTAAAGTAAGCGAAAAGGAGAGTGAATAAAAATGGCAAAAATAATCGGTATAGATTTAGGAACAACAAATAGTTGTGTTGCAGTATTAGAAGGTGGCGAACCAAAAGTTATTACAAACCCAGAAGGAGCACGTACTACTCCGTCAGTAGTAGCTTTTAAAGGCGAAGAGGAAATGGTAGGGCAAATAGCACGTAACCAAGCTGTTACAAATGCTAAGAATACAATTTCTTCTATTAAAAGAAAAATGGGTACAGCTGAAAAAGTTGAAGCCAATGGTAAAAAATACACACCAGAAGAAATTTCTGCTAAAATATTAAGTAAATTAAAGAAGGATGCAGAAGCCTATTTAGGAGAAAAAGTAACTAAAGCAGTTATAACAGTTCCTGCATATTTCAACGATGCTGAGCGTCAAGCTACTAAGAATGCTGGTAAAATTGCTGGTTTAGAAGTTGAAAGAATTATCAATGAACCAACAGCAGCAGCTCTAGCATATGGTTTAGATAAACAAGACACCCTTCAAACTATTTTAGTATATGATTTAGGAGGAGGAACATTTGACGTTTCAATTCTAGAACTTGGCGATGGAGTATTTGAAGTTAAATCAACTACTGGAAACAATCGTTTAGGTGGTGACGATTTTGATAAACGTGTTATGGACTATTTAGTTGATGAATTTAAAAAAGAAAATGGTATAGATTTATCAAAAGACAAAATGGCTATGCAAAGAATTAAAGATGCAGCTGAAAAAGCTAAAAAAGATTTATCAGGTATGACTACTGCATCAATAAGTTTACCATTCATCGCTCAAAATGATGATGGACCAGTTCATTTTGAAACAACTCTTACAAAAGCTAAGTTTGAAGATTTAAATAGAGACTTATTTGATTCTACAATGGATTCTGTTCGTAAAGCTCTAAAAGATGCTAAATTAACAGCTAAAGATATTAATAAAGTAATATTAGTTGGTGGTTCAACTCGTATACCATATATTCAAGAATTAGTTAAAAAGGAATTAGGCCAAGAACCTAACAAGAGCGTTAACCCAGATGAAGTCGTTGCTATGGGTGCAGCTGTTCAAGGTGGCGTTTTAACTGGTGAAGTAGAAGACATTGTTTTATTAGATGTTACTCCATTATCATTAGGCTTAGAGACTTTAGGAAATGTTATGACAGTATTAATACCAAGAAATACAACTATTCCAACAAGTAAGAGTCAAGTATTCTCAACTGCTGCTGATAATCAACCAGCTGTTGATATACACGTGTTACAAGGTGAAAGACCAATGGCTTATGATAATAAGACATTAGGAAACTTCCAACTTAACAATATTCCACCAGCACCACGTGGCGTACCACAAATTGAAGTTAAATTTGATATTGATGCTAATGGTATTGTTAATGTTACAGCTAAAGATTTAGGAACAAATAAAGAACAATCAATTACTATAACATCTTCAACAAATCTTAGTGATGATGAAATTAATAAGATGGTTAAAGAAGCTGAAGCCAATAAAGAAGCTGATGAAAAAAGAAAAGCTGAAGCTGAGGTACGTAATGAAGCAGATACAATGGTATTCTCTACTGAAAAAGCTCTTAAAGATTTAGGCGATAAAGTTGATGAAAAAGACAAAAAAGAAGCTGAAGAAAAAATTGAAGAGTTGAAAAAAGCTTTAGAAGGAACAGATACAGACGACATTAAGAAAAAAACTGAAAGTTTAAATGAAGTTGCTATGCGTTTAGCTACAAAAGTATATGAAGAAGCAGCTAAAGCGAACCAAGCAAACCAAGCATCTGATAATACAGAAGAAAATAATAAAGACAGCAAAAAAGATGATGATGTAGCAGAGGCAAATTACGAAGAAAAATAAGAAAATAAGTTCTAGGAAACTAGAACTTTCTTTAGAGAGTGAGAAAAAGTAATGGGATACAATTATAAAAACAGAAATGAAGTACCAGAAGAGTATCGTTGGGATTTAACAAAGTGGTTTAAAACAGATGATTTATGGTATGAAGAATTAGAAGAGGCAAAAAAACAGACTAAAAGTTTAAATAAATATAAAGGTAAGATATTAGAAGGCACAAATTTATATGATCTTTTAAATGAATATTACAATTTAAATAATAGATTTGAAAATTTATATGCTTATGCTATGTTAAAGCAAGATGAAGATTTAGGAAATGATAAATATGATAAAATGTTCCAAGAAGCATCAGCTTTATTCTCAGAATTTGGTGAGAATACTTCTTTTATAACACCTGAAATTATCCATAGTGATAAGTTTGATGTAAAAAGCTTAATTAGTAATGATTCAAGATTAAAAGAATACGAACACTTTTTAGAAGAATTAGCAGAAGAAAAGAAATATGTAAAAGATGCAGCAACCGAAGAAATGATATCAGTTTTAACAAAAGATATACATAATTATGAAACTCTATCTGCTACTATGTTAAATTCTTGTCTAGATTATGGAACAATTAAAGATGAAGAAGGTAATGATGTAAAACTAAATACAGGAAATTATCGAAAGTATATAAGTAGTAAAGATCGTCAAGTAAGAAAAAGTGCTTATGAAAATCTAAATAAAGAAAGAATTAAATATGCTAAAGTATTAGGTAGTAATTTAATATCTTTTATGGGCCGAAAATGTAGTATAGCAAAGATAAGAGGATATAAATCGGCTAAAGACATGTTCTTTAAAAATGATAATATTCCAATTGAAGTTCAAGAAGTACTTCAAAAATCTGCTTCTAAAAATATAAAACATTTACATAAATATTACCAAGTATTTAAAAAATTATTAGGAGAAAA
>CAOJKG010000037.1 GCA_948437815.1 uncultured Mycoplasmatota bacterium | reverse complement strand
TATTTTCTTTAACAACTGAATTATAAATTCCTCTATGGGCAATTAACATATAAAACCACCAATACATTTTATGTTTAGTGGTTTAATTTTGTGTTAAAAGTTACTTTTAATTTATCTTTTTAATTGCTTTTCATTTATATTATTTTTATTACTCATCTTAAATATCTAATTTTAAAACAATATCGCTTTCTGGATAAGTTATACAAGGATGAAAATAATCATTTTCGCTTAAAGCTTTAGGTTGAACTCCTCCAACCATTTTAATTTTCCCATCAATTAAAATACTTCTGCAAAAACCACATTCACCAACCCGGCATAATGAAGGCGCTTCTATCCCTGCTTTTTCCATAGATACTAATAAAGTTTCATTACTTTTACACTCGATTACTTTAGCTTCCCCTTTAGTTAAAATTCTAAGTTTATAAGTTTTAATCTCATTAGGTTTATAATCACTAAAGAAATTCTCATAATGAACACATTTTCTAGGAATATTAAAATCTAATAAGATTTCATTCATCGCTTTATAAACTGCTTTAGGTCCACACATTAAAACTGTATTAAACTCTTTAATATATGGTTCAAGCATTTCTTTATTTAAGTGTCCATTTAAATAGCCTTCTTTTTCTTCTCTTGTTAGTGTAATAACAAATTTAACACTTTTAGATTTTCTATTAAACTCTTCAATTTCTTTTTTAAATATAATATCATCATAAGTTCGAACACTATATAAAACAGTCAAATTGCAATCTTCTATTCCTTCTTCTATCGCTTTGGCTAAAGAAATAAAAGGCGTTATACCACTACCACCAGCAATTCCAATAACATTTTCTTCATCACGTACCTTTAAATATCCAAAATCACCTGCTGGTTTACTTACTCTGAGTTCTTCACCAACTTTTACTTCATCTAACATATAATTACTTACTAATCCATTTTCGACTCTTTTAATTGTAATACGATAATATCCTTTTAAGGCTTCACTTGGACTAGATGATAAAGAATAAGCTCTTGTTGTAACTATATCATTTATTGTAAGTTTTATACTAATATATTGTCCTGCTTTAAAAGGTTCTAATCCATTAACTCCTTTATTTTTATTAGGAACTAAAACAAAAGATTTAACATCAGGAGCTTCTTCATATATTTCTTTAACAATAACATCACGAAATTCGCTTACTTCATTTACCATCATATCTATATTAGTTTTAGGTAAACTTTTACTAGAATAATCTTTTATAATGTCTTTTCTAATATTTCTTATTTTTTCTACACTATTCTCCATCATTAACCTCACTTTTAAGTATCTTAGAAGCTACAAAATAACCACTATAAATAGCATTATGAACTCCTGCTCCAAAAATACTAGAACCTCCAACAAAATGAATATTATCTATTTTCTCATCTTCATAGGATATAAGTCTATGAATTGCATTATCATAACTCTTACGCATATAACCCATAATACTACCATTAGGTGCACCAGTATAATTAGCTAAATTTAATGGTGTAATTACTTCTATCTCTTCAATAAATTCTTTAATATCAATATTAAAAGTATTTTCAAATTGTTCAATTAAATCATTAGCAATTTTCTCTTTTATATCTATATGATTATCATATCTAAGTTTTTGAAAGACATCATCAAAATAAGTTGTTTTCAAAACTAAAATAGTTGTATTTTTAGGACTAGCAAATTCATTAACTACATTTGGTACTACAGCATCAATTGTTCCATGATATAAATTAGCCATATTTTTTATAGCAGATGTACTATATAAATTTTGGAATTGATAATAATGATAATATTTTAGCCCTAATGAACTACAATCTTTATTTAATCCTAAATATACCATAACTCCATTAGGTGCTAAAGTTCTAGCATTTTCTAAACGATTTACATCTTTATCTTCTAATTTTATTAAATTAGTATAAGCATATCTTTTAGAGACATTACAAATAACTTCTCTACATTTATACTCTTTTCCATCACTAGTTTTAACAATTTTATTTGATAGACCATTATCAGCTATTTCTACAACTTTAGAATGATAATATATTTTACCACCTAAATCCTGATAACGATTAATCATTTTTAAAGCCATATCAATATTTTTATTTTTTAAGACTGCTCTTTTTTTAAAAACTAATCTATACATAAATACAGCAAAATCAATAAAAGATAATTTATCAAGAGGGCTCCCCAAGTAAACCCACATAAAACATAAACGATAAATAGTTTCCCTAGGCATTTTTAAATCTGTTAAAGCATCAATAACTGTACTATCTAAATATTTTAAGAATTTAGGATAATCACTTAAATCTTCTTGACCTTTTTTTAAAGTTTCTACTGCTTCATTAATCTCTTTAATAACTCGCAAGAATTCTTTTAAAGAATCAGCCGAACCACTTTTTAATTTTTCTAATTCTACAAAAAACTCATCAATGTTACCTTTAATTCTAAAATCATCACCAGTAGTTAAATCTTTTACTCTAGCATTAAAAGGAACTAATTCTGTTTCAATATCAATATTATAATCACTAAAAAGCTTTCTAATATCCCCTTTTTTATCTAAAGAACCATAGTCATATAAATCATATAAGCTTAAATCAAATTCAAAGCGTCCTTTTTTAAATGTTGTAACACATCCTCCAGGCAAACTATTTTTTTCTAAAATAAGCACCTTTTTATGATTATTAGCAAGCTCCAAACCAGCGGCCATACCACCCATTCCTGCTCCTATAATAATATAATCGTAAGTCATTTTATACACCTTCCTCACTTAAAGTAAACTCTATTATTTCTGGCATATCAATACCATTATCTCTTATATATTTAACATGTTTATCAAGCATTTCTCTTGCATATTCTTGTAACTTTCTTACATTTTTATCATCATAATCAGAGTATTTTAAAGCCATTAAAACTAAACTATATCTATCAATCCCATTTAAAACTCTCATATCAAATGGTGTAGTAATAGCGCCTTCTTCTTTATATCCTCTTACATGTAAATTATTATTTACTCTTTTGTAAGTAAGTTCATGAATTAAATTAGGATAGCCATGAAAAGCAAAAATTATTGGTTTATCTATTGTAAATAATTCGTCATATTCTTTATCTGTTAATCCATGCGGATGTTCTTCATGACTAACTAGTTTCATTAAATCTATTACATTAACTACTCTAACCTTTATATTAGGAATAAATTTTCTTAAAAGTTCACTGGCTGCGATAACTTCTAAATTAGGAGTATCTCCAGCACTTGCTAAAACTACATCAGGATTACCATTATCATTACTAGCAAAAGGTAAAATGCCAATTCCCTTAGTACAATGCGTTATCGCTTCTTCTTTATTTAACCATTGTAGTGATGGATGTTTACTAGCTACAATAACATTCACATAATTTTTTGTTTTTATAACATGATCAAAGCACGATATTAATGTATTGGCATCTATTGGCAAATAAATCCTCACTAACTCTGGCTTTTTCGTAACTAAATGATTTAAAAATCCTGGATCTTGATGCGTGTAGCCATTATGATCTTGTTGCCATACATGACTAGTAAGAATAATATTTAAACTAGCTATATCTTTACGCCAAGATAGTTCTTTCGAAATCTTAAGCCATTTAGCATGTTGACTAACCATTGAATCTATTACTCTACTAAAAGCTTCATATGTATGAATAAACCCGTGTCTTCCAGTTAGAAGATACCCTTCAAGCATTCCTTCTAAAGCATGCTCTGATAGAATACTATCAATTACTGCTCCATCACTATTTAAGAATTCATCACCCTCTATGGTTTCTCCATTCCATTTTCTGTTAGTAGCTTCAAATACATGATTTAAACGATTAGATAAAGCTTCATCAGGGCCAAATATTTTAAAATTATCCAAATTGTTTTTTACTACATCGCGAATAAAATTACCTAGTTCCATCATATCACTTTTTTTAGTAATACCAGGACTTATTTCTAACATATAATTTTTAAAGTCTGGAACTTTTAATTCTTCTAATAATTCTCCTCCATTAGCATGAGGATTCATACCCATTGGATTTTCTGGAATTAAATCTTGTAAACCTCTTTTTAAAGTTCCATTACTATCAAATAATTCCCAAGGTCTATAACTTTTAAGCCATTCTTCTAAAATATCCAAATTCATACTATGTTCTTTATCAACTTGTGCTGGAACTTGATGAGCTCTAAAAGTTCCTTCAATAATCTTTTCATCAACAAGTTTAGGACCAGTCCAACCTTTAGGTGTTTTTAAAACTATCATAGGCCACATAGGTCTTGAACTATCATCATTATTTTTAGCTTTATCTTTAATTTCTTTAATTCTTTTAACAATAGTCTCTAAAGCATAAGCCATATCTTCATGTATTTGAGCATCATTTTTATACTCCACAAAATAAGGCTCATAACCCATACCTTTAAAATACATTGTTAGTTCATCTTTACTAATTCTAGCTAGAATAGTTGGATTAGCAATTTTATAACCATTTAAATGGAGTATAGGTAAAACAACTCCATCATTTTTAGGATTTAAAAATTTATTTAACTGCCAACTAGCTGCTAAAGGTCCAGTTTCTGCTTCACCATCACCTATTACACAAGCTGCCCATAAATCCGGATTATCTAAAACAGCTCCATAAGCATGAGCAAGACTATATCCAAGTTCTCCACCTTCATTAATACTTCCTGGCATTTCTGGTGCCACATGACTAGAAGTACCACCAGGAAAACTAAATTGTTTAAAAAGTTTTTTTAAGCCGTATTCATCATATGAAACTTCTGGATAAACCTTACTATAAGTTCCTTCTAAATAAATATTTGAATAAAAAGCTCCTCCACCATGTCCTGGACCACTTAAATAAATCATATTTAAATTATGTTTTTTGATAATTCGATTCAAATGAACATAAACAAAGTTTTGTCCTGGCGTCGTTCCCCAGTGGCCTACTAATTTAGATTTTATGTGTTCTAACTTTAAAGGTTCCTTAAGAAGTGGATTATCTTTTAAATATAATTCACAAGCTGCCAAATAATTAGCCGCTCTAAAATATGCATTAATTTTTTCTAATTCTTCTGCCTTTAATATTCTTTCCATTTAATATCACTCTACCCTATTATTTATTATAACAAAATACATAAAAAAAAGCCATATAAAGAATGACTTTTTTAAATTTATTTATCGTTTATAACTCCATTAATTAAATTTAAATCTGAAGGTATAATTGTCTTAATATTAGCAAGTTCAAATATTGCAAGAGGAATAATAGCTCCCGCTCTAGCTCCATCCATCCATTTAGGATTTCCAGGCATTAATTTATATAATTCGCTTAAAGTTATCGTATCAAATACTCTCTCAGTTCCTTCTATATAATCTTCTAAACTAAGCATATATTTATGTATACCATCTTGAAATAAAGTATTTGGCACTAAATTAAAATTAGTTAACTTCTCAAATCTTTCTTCACCACCAGTAAATATAGCACAATCATAATCTTCATCAAAAGAAATATCTTTTAACTCACCTTTAACAAATTCATTCATTTCTTCTACCGAACAAGCACTAATTTCTTCATTAACTTGGGGAAAACCATTAAGTAAATCAGCTACACCTATTTTTAAGTTTTCTCTTGCTGTAATACTCCCTTTACAAAAAGTAACTAATTCTGTTGTTTTTCCACCCATATTAATAATCATAACTTTTTTATTATTATAATCATGTTCCATCGCTTTGCCTAAATAATAGTTTTCAATTCCATGACTAATAATATTAAAATGCAAATCGAGTTTATCATTAAATAATTTAACCATATAATGCTTTTTTGAATTAGATAATTCTCTAAATATCCCTGTAACAAAAATATGAGTATTATGATATTCCATCTTATATTTATTTTTTAATTCTTGAAAATAATTTATAAGTTCTGTCTCATTTTCTTTACTAATCCCATCTTCACTACTAAACCCATTCTTAAAATAAATTGAATGTTCTTCTAACAAATTTAACTCATTTGTATATTCATACACTTTAATTGTTGAAGAACCTAAATCGATATAAAAATCCATAACTTCCTCCTATATTCATTATAACATACATATATAATTAAAAAAACATTATTATTTAATAATTTTTCAATATACAAAAAACCATATTTCTATGACTCTATAAAATTTAAAATATCTTCATAAACCTGTATTTTATCAATTTCATTAAGTATTTCATGACGCATATTTCTATATAAAATTCCTTTAACATTATCATAACCAATATTTTTGAAAAACAATTGTGATTCTTCCCAATCTCTTTTACTAATAATAACAGGATCTTGTCCACCTGCGATAAATAAAATTGACATATTAGGATTTCTAACTAAATAATCTTCTTCATTATAAATATCTCTTAACAACATAAATAAGTTCAAAAAACCATTAAGAGTAAATATAAAACCACATTGCGAATCTTCCTCATAGTCTTTAACAACATTACTATCACTACATAACCAAGCATTCTTACTATTTTCTATTCTAAACTTTTTATTATAACTGCCAAAAGTAAGTTTATCTAATAATTTACTGCGATGTCTATCACCTTTTATTTTTAATAAAACTTTTGTTAATTTCAAAGCTATACCAACATCATCATTTCTACTAGGTGCTCCACACACAATTAATTTACTAATATCTTTATCATACTTTTTTATATATTTTCTAACAACCATTGAACCCATACTATGGCCTAATAAGTAAATTGGTAAGTTAGGAAACTTCTCTTTTATATAAAGTGTAATCTGATGCAAATCTTCAACAATAGCTTTCCCAGTATCATCATAAAAATAACCATAATCTTCACTATTTTTAACGCTTTTCCCGTGTCCTCTATGATCATGAATAACTGCAATATATCCATTATCATTTAAAAATTCCATAAAAGGAATATATCTCTCTTTATGCTCAGCCATACCATGAGCTATTTGCACAATCCCTTTTATTTTACCTTTTGGCTTTAGAATTAAAACACTTAAGGTTAAGCCATCAAATAAAGAATTAATTTCAAGTTTCTTCACAACCTACCACCTACTATAAAAGTATCATAATTATTAAAAAAAAGCAAATATAAAATTTGTAATTCATAATATAAACTAACTTCTAGTAATTATTAATTTACTAGCAATATTTGATTTACGTTTTTTTAGATATTGATAAGTTAAATAAGCATATAAAAAAGCTCCAATAAAATTAACTAATAAATCTCCCATTGTATCATTAAGACCAATATCAAGATAACCAGCTTCTATAACTGCAAGTTCTTCCCCCTTTTTATCATACAAAATAGTTTTATTTACTTCTTTAATCACAACTGGATTTCCATTTTTACTTTTATCAAAATTAACAGAAGAAATAGTACTAACATAAGTATCTTTTTGATGATCAGTTTTAAAAGTTTTATCTATACCATATTCATTAAATTCCCACATTGTACTAATAGTCATACTAAAACATAAAACAAATAAAGACACTAATAATGGTTTAATATTAAACGATTTTTCCAAAGTATTTAAAGAAAATAAAGATAAACCAATAGAGGCAATTAAAAAACCACTGAGTGTATGTAAAACAATATCCCACCATTTAAAATAAATATAAAAATTATATACTTCTCCAAGTATTCCTGCAGCATAAACAACTAAATAAAACAGTAATAATAAACCATTAGGAATAATAAGTTTAAATTTTTTTTGTAAAAGTACAGGCAATAAAAGCAATATTAATGTAAGGACACAAATTAAAGCATTATGATACTCTTTAAAAACTAATTGTAATATTAAAGATAATATAACTAAAAAACTAAACAAATAAAAAATAAAATTCAAAAATATCTTTTTGTCTTTACTAACTAAAATTTTCAAAATAATCACCTTTATATTTAGTATGAATCAAAAGAATTAAAAAACAATATTAAAATAAAGCATAAAAAAACCTCGCATCTACGAGGTAATATTCTTTTTTGGTGGAGGACGTGGGACTCGAACCCGCGACCCTCT
>CAOJKG010000036.1 GCA_948437815.1 uncultured Mycoplasmatota bacterium | reverse complement strand
ACTATGTTTACTTTAATAAACATAGTCTTGGTATGGAAAGTAGATATATATTTTATACCTACTTGATTATTTTATCATATAATTTTAAAATATACAATATACTTGATTAATATTTTTTAATATTTTTTTACCAGTTCCAACTATCATTGTAGTTTGGAAGATTATTATTTACTTTATCATATGCATCTAAACCAGCAGAACCAATTATTACTAATAAAGCAATTATTTCAATTATTATCCATACGGCAATTAAACTTGTTAAAGCCCAACTTCTTCTGTCTTCTCTTATCTTTGTTTCTTTATTAAATCCTAAAAGAAAATTGAAGAAACAAAATACAGATATAATAGCTCCAGCTAATAAACCTAATATATTTAATAAACTTATATTTAATAACATTATGATAGCTAAACCTAAAAAGCCAAATATTAATGGGGCATTACTTGTTGTATATAACTTAAATGCTTTTTTAAATGTAAAATTGTTATTCTTGGTGATTTTGGCTATTAAGAATGCGGCAAACATTGGGATTACTGCCATAATAGCATATATTAATATTCCATAAATAAATATTTTAAAATAAGATATATCATTTGTTACAATTGTAGTTAATCCATATGTTGCATCTGCTACTGATTTTACTGATGATGATACTATTGCCATTAAATAGAATGCAAAACTGATTGCTAAACTAATTAATATAATTATACTAATTGTATTATCTTTCTTATTAATTTCTTCTGTAATTGTTGTATCTGGTTTTTTAAATACATTTGTAATAGTATTAAAACTATTCTTAGCAGTATTTAATAGTGCATCAGAATTGATAGTTACACCAGCACTTGTACTAGTGGTGTTTTCACAACTACACTTTTCTTCTCCTTTTAATTCTTTTCCGCACTTTGTGCAAAATCTTTTTTCGACTTTTACTTCCTCACTTTTCTTAGAAGTAGTCTTCTTTGTTTCTTTTTCTTCAGCCATTTTACTCACACTCCTTTTTCCTATTTATATAAATATGGCTCAACTAAGTAAATATAAAAATTGTTAAATCCTGTTTTCTTACTTTCAGTTATAAACTCAATCTTTAAATCTTCTATTCCACTAACATCTATATCTATGTCATGGTTAAATTCACTATCTTTAGTTATAATACTTGATTTATAAAGCTCTTTTCCATCTCCTGTGATAACAAAATATCCTTCTAAATCTAAGTCCCAATCTTCTTCACGAATTATTTTGGTTTTTAATCTATTATACTCTTTATTTAAACGATATGTTATATCACCATTTTTGCCTGTAAAAGCAAAACTAATATAAAATTCATAATCTATTTTATTTATTTCTTTACCCCATAAAGATGTACTTACTGATGAACTTTTTGATATACGATATTTATTTGTTAATTTCTCAGGTTTCTTATCTTCATATTCTTTCTTTAACTCTTCTAGTTCTTTATGTTCGTCTGTATTAACTTTAAATAATCTTAGACTATCATCTATTATTTTTAGCGCTTCATTAAGTTCATTATTCTTTTCTTTTTCTTCTGCGATTTTTTTAGTATACTCAATAATCTTTGATACAACATTTTCATATATCTTCTTGTACTCTTCAGTACTACTTAAATCAATATTATTTTTTGTTTTGTTTTCTTTTAAATATTTTAATTCTTCTACGTAACAATTGTAAATTTCAATATTAGTAGAATTATCATCTATTTTGATAAATTTCTCAGCTTCTTCTTTTAATTTGTTTATTTCATCTTTAACATAATTATTTACATATGCTGATGCCTCTTTATAATAACAATCAATTTCTATTACTCTACCATAGTGATAATAGATATTATATCCTTCATCTTTTTTACTCTCATATTCTTTTCCTGTTAAATAATGATGTTTGGAACTATTTAATTCTTTTAGTTCATTATTATAACTACTATATAAATCTTTATCTAACATATACTCTAAGCCATTATAAAATTCATATATATCTTTTAAAGCATTTGATACTTTATTATATGCCTCTAATAACTCTTCTTTATCTTTATACTCTGTATTAAAGTTTTTAACCCATTTTTCCATTATTTTATGAGTTGTTTCTTTAATGCTATTTAATACTTTTTCATTGCTTTTGTTACTTTTTAATACTTTACCCATCTCAATTAATTCTTTATTATTATTTACATTATAATTCTTATAATAACTTTGTAAACTATCTTCAATCTTTTTTATTGGATTATTTAATAAGATGCTTAATATTATAATTGAAATAATTAATATTATTGTAACTATTCCCATAATAATTTTATTTTTCTTTGGTAACTCTTTTATTTTATTGGTTTGTTCTTTTACCATTTCTAAATTTTGTTTGGATTTACTATTTTTAGAAACATTTTTTATCTCATGTCCACAACTTCCACAAAACTTGGAATCTTTACTATTTTTAGCACCACATTTTTCGCAAAACATAAGCATTTCTCCAATCACTTAATAATACTATTTTACAATATATTTATTTTAAAATAAATAGTTTTTAACTTAAATCACTTTAGTTGTGTAAGTTTATTTACATAACTTTTAAGAATTTATAATATTTGTAATGATTTCTTTATTATTTTTAACACGTTCATTGTCAGGATTTATTTCTAATGCTTTTTCAATATTTTCTAAACTTTCAGGATATAATTTTAAATTATAACAAATCATACTCATTAAATCATATATATAATCATTCCATGCAAAAGCTTCATTTATATAAACTGGTGCTTTTTCTTTTATTTTAAATGCTTCATTCATTAACTTATATGCTTCTTCGTATCTTCCTTCATTATTATATAGAGATGCTAATTCAATATAACTTTCACGTAAATATGAAGATTCTTTGATAGCATCTTTAAACCACATTTCCGCTTCCTTTGGTCTTTCTAAACTTAAATAACATCTTCCTATAAAACGCATAGAGGCACATCTTTCAGCATCCCACGTAGCACTTGGTAAATTCAAATGTCTTATTAATGTATCTATAGCTTCGTTCCATTTACCATAATACATATACTCTCTTCCTAAATAATGCATATTACGATCATCTTCAGGGCACTCCTCAACACTTAATTCTAAAAGTGGTAAATAACTACTTCTTGATTTACTTTTATCAGGATAATGATTTAATGTTATCTCAGGTGCTAAAATGCTTAACTCATTTTCTTTTACATTTAATACCTCGTGAACTGGATGGTGCCATCTATATCCTTCTCTTCTATGTATTTTTTCAATAAAAAATGTAGTCGCAGGATTGCCAATTTTATCAAAACTCCAATTATAATTATATTTAACTTTATCTACTTTCTCATTCCATCTGGCTTCTAGTTTTTCACGCCAACCCGCCTCAAATATTTCATCTAAATCAGTACATACACAAATATCTGTATCAATCGGTACTAAATCTAAAGACATATTTCTTGCAACATCAAAACGCCAAGGTTTTATTTCACTTACTGTAACATTTACACCCATTTCTTTTAATTTTCCTGCAGTATTATCAGTTGAACCAGTATCTAATACATAAATTTCGTCAGCTTCTTTCATTGAATTTACCCATCGTTCGACAAATTTCTCTTCATTTTTAGATATTGCATATACGCAAACTTTGTATTTTTTCATTTTAATTCACCCTATTAAAATTATATCTTTATTATAATTTATTAGAACAAAACTAATTTCCTTTATTTTTATTCTATTATCTTTTTTACTTAATCATATATTTTATTATGAAAGGAGTAAAATCATAATGAATGATAATTTAAGACGCGCTCAACAAAAAATTGATTGCTTTAATAAAGAACATCCTAATGCTTGTGGTTGCTGTTGTTCTGGAAGACAAATTCCTGAGCCAACTGGGCCAACAGGTCCAACCGGACCATCTGGAGGAGCGACTGGTGCCACAGGACCTACAGGGCCATCAGGCAGTAATGCTAATTCTACTTCTTGCTTTTGCGTAGATCAAATGCGAAATATTATTCAACAAATTATAGCTTTATATCCAAATGATAATATTATAGTTGCTATGGAAAGTGGTAATAATGCTAGTGGTAGACCTGGTTTGCTATTACCTGGGCCTAATAACAACTCTAATTCTGGTATATTTCAACTTGTAAATGCTCAAGGTGTTCCTCAAGAAGCTCTATCAATTTGTAGAATCGCTTCAATAACAATAACTAGTAGTACATACAATGATAATATTACCTATTTACCTGCACCATCACCTTTACCTACTGGATGTGATGCAAATTGTGAAGCTGCAATACGTTCTTATCTACCTATTGGTACACCTAATGCAAGTATTAATTCTGGTGGTCAGACTGTGGCACAAGGAACAATCTTAAGAAGTGAATATGGTATGGTAGTTGTCGTTGGTAATAATAATTCAAACCCAAGCTTTGTTTCACTTTGTAAAGCAGAAATTGTTACAAAGTAAATATTTAAATAATTAAGCAATATATCAAATTGTTATATTGCTTTTAAAATTCAAAAAATTATTATAAATAAAGGCTTTTAAAATAGTTACATATTTTTTTATCTCATATATTAGTTATGAAAGGAGTTAGAATATGAATAATAGTAATTTACATCGTGCTCAACGAAAAATAGATTGTTTCAATAAAGAACATCCTAACGTTGGCGGATGTTGCTGTTCTGGAAGACAAATTCCTGGACCGACTGGTCCAACAGGACCTACAGGGCCGTCTGGTGGGCCTACAGGACCAACTGGTGCAACCGGTGCCACAGGTGCGACTGGACCTCAAGGATTACAAGGCCCTCAAGGTATCCAAGGTGTAACTGGGCCAACTGGTGCAACTGGCACAACAGGTGCGACTGGACCCCAAGGATTACAAGGTCCTCAAGGTATTCAAGGTGCGACTGGACCTCAAGGATTGCAAGGACCACAAGGTATTCAAGGTGTAACTGGGCCAACTGGACCAACTGGACCCACTGGTGTTGCTGGATTAGATGGCGCTACTGGTCCTACAGGGGCTACTGGTTCTACAGGTCCTGCGCCAAGTTTCGCTATTGGCTCAGTAACGACTGGAAACCCAGGTACTGATGCAAGTGTAACATTAAATCCTATTTAATAAATAATATTTTTTTAAAAGAAAGGAGGCATAATATGAATCCATCTGGTTATACATTAGATTTTGTTATACCACAAGGTCCGACTGGACCAATAGGTGCTACTGGTGCCACTGGTAGTGTTGGAGCAACTGGTCCTACTGGACCACAAGGGTTACAAGGTATTCAAGGGCCAACAGGGCCTGCTGGAGCTACAGGACCTACCGGACCTGCTGGTGTTGCAGGTTTAGATGGCGCGACTGGTCCAACTGGAGCAACTGGTCCTCAAGGTGCTGCTGGAACTGATGGTGCTACTGGACCTACAGGGCCTGCACCAACTTTAGCAATAGGAACTGTAACAACTGGAGACCCAGGTACTGATGCTAGTGTTACTATTACACCTGTTGTTTAATGCAAAAATAATGAAAGGAGATATTACATGAACCCGTCTGGTTATACATTAGATTTCACAATTCCACAAGGACCGACTGGACCTGCTGGAATAGGTGGAGCAACTGGGCCTACAGGGCCTGCAAATGGTTTAAATGCTTATGGTGGTAAATATAACAACACTCCATCTACGCTAAACTTAATAATTGGTGCAGCTACACAAATACCGCTTGTTAATGCTATGCCTAATTTAAATACGACATATACCCCAGCTAATAGTATTACTGTGGCCCAAGCTGGAACTTATGAAATTAATTATTTTAGTAATGTATCAGCAGCTGTAGGTACTACAGTAACACAAGCTGTAAGAATAAATGGTACAAATATTCCATCAACTATTATATCTCGGGTACTTGCAGTTGGAGTTGGTTCTACTTATACAGGTAGTACTATTGTCACTTTAGCTGCTGGAGATGTACTTGATATGGCTGTATCAGCACTTCTTGCTGTTGGTTTAACTTTAGGTGCAGGAGTAAACGCTACTTTAAGTATTAAGAAACTTAATTAATAAATAAAAAAGGATTAATTTGTTATAGAACTAATCCTTTTTTTATTTGTTATAATCCTCCGCCAGAACCGAACGAATCTAATTCTTCTTGAGTTACTACTATATTAATTCGCATTCTTCTATTACCACAGATAAATAATGCCTCTCCTTGATTGTAATATTTGATACTATCTTTTTCTGATTCATTTAAATCTATTAATTTGGCTAAATCATCTACTGCTTGTTTTCTAAGTCCCATTACTACATAATAAGCTGCATTGTCAAATATCGCTTTACCATGAACTATCATGTTAGGCGCAGCAAAATCAGTTGGCTGTTGGGTAATAATAATTGTACCTGTATTGTATTTTCTCGAACGTCTTTGAATTTGCGCTAAGAATTCTGCACCTAATTCATTTCTGCTAGATAATAATACATGGGCTTCATCAACCATCATAACTGTATTTATATTTTTATCTAAACATAATCCCCAAGCATATTTTAATATGTTGAAGAATAAAGCATTTTTAATATTTTCATCACTATTCATTAATTCTCTAATATTAAATACAATAAAATCACTATTGAATCTTAAGGTTGTATGCCCTGTAAAATAATATCTAAGTTCTTTGGTAAGTGGTCTAATCTTAAGTTCAAGACGTTCCATAACATCTCTTTCACGAGTGGCATCTGGCATTGATAATAATTTTCCTTTTATAGTTGCATATACATCATCAAAGGTTGGAAAGTCATTACTTGATAAACTAGTAAAATTAGTTTCAAAATCAATACGATATCTTTTATATGTATCTTGAACTATTTCGCTAAACATAGTTAAGACATCTTCTTCTATTGATGGATATAAGTATTTCATAAAGGCTTTTAATTGTTGCAATGTTCTTGTTAATATTGTATAGCCTAAACCTTGAGCTATTTCGTCTTCATCTGCATCCATTACAACTTCTAGAGGATTGACCATACCAAATTCTCCGCCCTTACCTAAATCTAAGAAGTCACCACCAAGAGTTCTAGCCATATCTTCAAGTTCACCTTCTGGGTCAATACATACTACTTTACATCCATTTCTTAAATGGGTTCTAAGTAATAATTTAGCAGCGGTTGATTTTCCAGAACCAGATGTTCCTAATAAAATCATGTTGGCATTATTTCGATTACTCTCTTTTTTTATTTGGTATAAAAATTGATTAAATAATACAACTCCACCTGAGAAATCAACTCCAAATAATGTAGCATTCCCTGGATCTTTAATACTATCAAAAACAAATGGATACATAGCTGCGACTGTAATTGATGGAATTGGTGTTCCTATTCTAGTTTCTATATCTTGCTTAGGAAATATTGGAATTATTGATTGAAGTACTTTTTCCTGTTCAAACATCAAACTTATTCCTCTCATGCCTAAAGCATCTAAATATGTTCTAACTTGCATTTTCTTGATTTCTAAATCTTCTTTAGAATCGGCACTTATCATAACATGCATTTGAAAATCGAAGATTTTAGCTTGAGTAGCAGCAAGCATTGATATGAATTGTTCTAATGATTCATAATCTTGTCTTAATCTCTCTTGGGTTGTTTTATCTCTTTCGTTTTGATAACGCATTTTTAAATCTGCTATTTCTTTATTTAACATTTTTTGTAATGTGCTAAATTCAATTGGGATATGCTTAATTGATACTTTAACACCGCTTATACTTGTAATATCTGATAAATATCCCACATATATACTTTTTGGAAAACTGATAATTGTCATAATAGTACAATATTTACCGCCTAATGTAAATTCAGTTGGTTTAAACTCCATTCCTTTTGGAGCTACTTCACTTTTTACGCTCATTAACTCATCACCGTCCCAAAACTTGTATGTGCCCCACCGTTTAAGAAATTATCTAAAACCATTCTTAAATCATCATTTGAAGTTTGTGATGAATTTAGTCCAGAATTAGCTAAACCACTTATTAAAGTATGTAATTTCTTTTGGATTAATTCCATTCTCTTTTCTTTAAATAAAAT
>CAOJKG010000035.1 GCA_948437815.1 uncultured Mycoplasmatota bacterium | reverse complement strand
TACTCTTCATCTGTATCATCTAACCAATTATAATCAAATAATTCTTTCTTTTCTGTTCTTTCTTCTTTATTTTCTAAATGTTTATTAACATCAGACATACTTTTAAATCCTTTTTTACCCCATTCATATAATATCTTATCAATATATCTTAGATTTTTAACATTATTATATACTGCTTCTTTTAAGGCACCTAAAATTAATTCTTCTGTATAGCCCTTTTCGATCCAAGCATTTATTATTTCATATTCAATACTGGTTATAGTTCTACCAAATTCTGATTCAAAATGACTATATATATCTATTTTTTTATTTTCTTTTTTCTCTTCCACTTTTTCTTCTACTATCATGTCATAAAAATTGTCTAAACTTACTCTTTCAATCATTCGGCCTTCTAAATCTTTGGTGCTTTCAATAATAATTAATTTGCGAGAAATTAAATTATTAAATATTTTATATGCTTCATCTAATGATAAACCTAGATTCTTACTAACATCTTCAATGTTTAAAAAACTGTTATAATCATTGTCAAAATATGTTAACATTAAAAATTCTTCTAATGATAACTTTAAAGCTAGAGCTTTTTTTATAAATATACTGTTTGTAACATATTTTTTACATTCAAATATTGTTTTATCCATGAGACGTCACTTCCTACTTTTGTTTTAAATATTTTATTATTTCACTTTTTTTATTTTTTAATTTATTGTTTATTATTAAATTCTCTAATTCTTCAAATGTTGCACTTATCATTTTACCACAAATTCCTAATTCTTGCATTAATTCTTCAGCCTTTATATTAATTTCGTTTTTGTCATGAATCGGTAATTCTTTATACATTTTGTTAATAGTCTTTTTATTAATACCTTTTATTTCGGCGGCTATTAAACATAAATATAATCCATATTGATATATGGTTTCTTTAGTTATTTCTTTTTCTTTAAGTATTTTTTTCAATTTCTCAATATTATCTTTTTCTACTTTTGTAAATGGTAAGTCATATCCTATTTTTATTTGAGCATACATTCCTTCTAAACTTTTAATAGGTACGATATCTTCATAATTTTCTATTTTTAATATCTTAGTAATACCTAGTTCCTCTAGTAATTTTAAGCCTTTTCGAATATAATCAGATAATAAAATTTTATCTATCTCTTCTTTAATTCTTGTACTTGATAAAGTTAGTATTTCTTTGATATTTTCTTTAAAGATTTTATATAAATTACTTTCAATGGTAAAGTTTAAATGGGTTGCTATACGTATTCCTCTAAGTATTCTTAAAGAGTCTTCTTTTATCTTTGTTTCAATACTTCCAATCATTCTGATTTTGTAATTTCTTAAATCTTCTGTGCCATTTATTAAATCTATGATTTCGCCTTTTTTGTTCATACATATGGCATTTATTGTAAAATCTCTTCTATTTAAATCTGTTAGTAAATTATCAACATAATTGTATTCAATGGGTTTTCTATTTTTATACTTTATTTCTTCTCTATAAGTTGTTATCTCAAAATGATATTCTTTAATTTTAAAATCAATCCCTCCAAGGTTTTTGGTATTACTTGAGGGAAATATTTCTAATAATTCTCTTGGGGTAGCATTGGTTGTTATATCAATATCATATGTAGTTTTACCTACTAATAAATCTCGGACATATCCTCCAATTAAATAGGCTTCATAACCATTACTTTCTATTTTAGTTAATATATTTTTTATTATTTTATCCACTTTTTCACCATTTCTATTCTATATTTTTAAATAATTTTTCTTGCATACTTTCATAGTTATTTAAAAATAATTCATAAGTTTTATATATATTTGTATCTTTATACTTTACTTCTTTCAAATTATTATCTAAATCTAATATTTCGCCATTGTAATACGATATTAATATTGGTGAGTGAGTGGCGATAATAAATTGACATCCTTTATTTGCTAAATCATTTATTAAACATAATAATGACATTTGCTTTATCGGAGATAATGCTGCCTCTGGTTCATCTAGAATATAAAAACCATTCTCATAAAATCTTATTTTTACTAATTCTAAGAAAGCTTCGCCATGACTGCAATTATGAAAATTAACTCCTTTATAATAATCATTTATTTTTAAACTATTAATATTACTTGCGACATTATAAAAGCTTTCAGCACGTAAAAAATATTTTGTTCTAGGAATATTACCATTTGTTATTAATGTTAAATATTCATGGAGATTAGAATAACTGTCGTAAGTTGAAAAATTAAAATTGCTAGATCCTCCTTCAGGATTTAAACCATATTTAATTGCAATAGCCTCTAAAATACTAGATTTACCTGCACCGTTTTCACCAATTAAAAATGTTACATTCTTTTTAAAATTAATCTCTTTTATATTTTTTATCGTTTCTATATTAAAAGGATATTCGTGCTTATTAGGAACTTCTTCCCAATTTATTTTTATCTTGGTAATAAATAAATTATTTGTTTTCATTAGTTTTTTGCTCAATTAATTCTATAGCCTTATTTATAGTATTATCAAAATTATTAAAGTCTACTTCTAACCAATCAATGTCCATTTGATTTTTAAACCATGTGTATTGTCTTTTAGCATAGTGTCTACTATTTTTTTTAATTAGGTCTATTGCTTCTTCTAAACTTATTTCATGGCTAAAATATTTATATAACTCTTTATATCCTATAGCTGTGTTTATTGCTTTAGAATCTTCTTTTTTATCGTAAAATTCTTTTACTTCTTCAAGTAATCCGCTTTTAAACATTATATCTGCTCTTTCATTAATTCTATCATATAATGTTTTACGGTCCGTGGTTAATCCTATATAAATAGCATCATATATTGGGTAACGCTCTGCTTGTTTAATGTTTTCTTTATTTAAAAATCTAATTAAACGCTTACGATTATTTTGATGAATATTCATATTGCTATCTTTTTTTAATGCTAAAGCATATAATTCTTCATTGCTTAGTTCATTATATTCTTGATTTTCATTAGTTTCTTCACTAAATTCATAATTGTATAAAGCAGCTTTTAAATATAACCCTGTGCCCCCAACTAAAATAATATTTCGTCCTTTATTTTCTTCTATAATTTTTCTGGCATCCTTTTGATAATCATATACTGTGTAATTATAATCAGGATCAACAATATCAAATAAATAATGCGGAACTCCTTCTTTTTCTTCTTCTGTTACTTTAGCTGTTCCTATATTCATGCCTTTATATACTTGAGTAGAATCACAATTTACTACTATAGCATTATATTTTTTGGCAAGCTCTATACTGAGTTTGGTTTTTCCAACTGCGGTTGGTCCTACTATACATATTATCATTTTAATTGCCTTTTTTCTTTTTATTAGTTTTAGGCTTATTTTCTTCTTTTAATAAATCTCTTATTTCTTCTAATAATAATACTTCAGCACTTTTCTTTGGTTCTGTTGGTTTTTCTTCTTCTTTTTTCTTTAAATGCATTATTTTATTGATAAATTTTACTAAAGCAAAAATACAGATGGCTACGATTAAAAAATCAATGACACTTTGAATAAAAGCTCCATATTCAATTCTTGTATTTTTAAAAGTTATCGCTAAGTTTGAAAAATCAGCACCTCCTAAAACTAAACCTAGTATTGGAGTTAATATATTATTTACTAAACTTGTTACAATTGATGAGAATGCACCTCCAATTATAACACCAACTGCTAAATCAATGACATTTCCTCTTGCTATAAATTTTTTGAATTCTTCAACGTTTTTCTTTATCATTTTATTACACCTCTTGCTAGTATTTTATCATATTTTTATAAAGAAAAAAAGGTATTGCTACCTTGCTACACTATAAATCGTTACTTCTCCTTCAAATTTACTTCCCATTATATCATTTCCAGCACTTTCATCTATCCACATATGTAAATTGAAGTTCTTAGTAGTATTTATTCCTTCTAATGCTCCTGTATCTATTAAGTATGAAGTACTGGCATTACTAGAAGTTACTCCAAGTGGTAAAGTTATAGGTGTTAAGCTACTTAGTTTTTTTACTGTTGTGCCATCTAAAGAATAATTGATATATGGTAATATTTTAGAAGATGATGTATTTATTACATTTAATATTATTTGATAATTAGTATTCGCTTCACAACTATTTTTTAAGGAAAATTTATATGGATTAACCTTTTTAAATGCATTTGTACTACTCATAGGATAACCTGTAACATTTATTCTATTGGAATCTGTAAATGTCATATCATAACAAGTTGTACTTATAGTATTAGCTTCACTTTGAATGTCACTTACCGATAAAAATGCAAATGTTGTACTTGATGTAATTACTATAGCAATAGTTACTAAAAAAATTGCTATCATTAAATATTTCTTATTACTCATAAAAACCACCATTTTATTATACTCGATATTTATATTATATATTATTTTTATTATTTTGAAAAGTAGTAAATAGTAATTTAAAAAACTTCCTATTTGGAAGTTTATATATAACTGTATACTAGTACTTTTCCTTCAAAAGTTTGACCCATTATAGTATTATTTGCATTCTCATTTATCCATAAGTATAAATTAAATGTTTTTGATTCTCCAGGTGCTAGTGTTCCTACTTCTAAACTATAACTAGTATCAATGCCTTCATCTGTTTTAACATTTGGATTTAGGGCATATGGTGTTGATAATGTTCCTGTTGTTCCAACAATAGCAGTTGGCGCAGTTTTATTTAATTTATAATTCAAACTGCTTGTTAATGTTGAAGGTTTAGCTGTTAAAGTATTTAGTGTTACAACATAATTCACTGTTTGATTACCAGCGGCACATGTATTAGTTATTGTAAAATTATATGGAGTTAAGGCTAAGGCATTTGCTTCACTCATAGGATAACTATTCGTTAAATTGATTGAACCATTAGTTCCTTCACTATACTCTATATTAAAGCATGTAGAAGTTAAAGTATTTGGATTGTCTTGAATATCAGATACAGAATAATATGAATAACTTGTTCCTACTGTAATTGTAATTAATATCATTATTGTTAGCACACTTAGTGTAATTTTATAACCCTTTCGCATAACATCACCTATTTTATCTATTATTAATTATAAGATATTTTTGGTGATACGACAAGCCCTTTTTTGCTTAATTATTTATTTTTATAACTTTATTGCCATCTAAGCTAAAACTTTTAGCTTCCGTTATCTCAACTTCGATTATTTTTCCTAAATCTTTTTCGGCACCACTTATGTTTACTAGTTTCATAGTTTCTGTATAACCACACATTTTACCTTCACCTTTTTCACTGGCTCCTATTACTAAGACTTTTACCTTTTTTCCTAAGTATTCTTTGTTATGCTCTAAACTATAATTGTTGATTTTTTCATTTAGTTTTTGAAGTCTTTCTTCTTTAATTTTGAGATCTATGTTATCTTTTATTTTAGCTGCTGGTGTTCCTTCACGTGGTGAATATATAAATGTAAAGGCTCCGTCAAATTTACATTTATCAACAACTTCTAAAGTTTCATTGAAGTCTTCATCTGTTTCATTTGGAAAACCAACAATAATATCAGTAGTTATACTAACGCCTGGTATTCTATTTTTAATTTTATTATAAAGATTTATATACTCCTCTTTGGTATAACGTCTACCCATTAATCTTAAAATATTGGTACTACCACTTTGAAGAGGTAAATGAATATATGGCATAATATTATCATACTTCGCAATAATATCTATCATTTCATCAGTAAAGTCCCAAGGATGTGATGTTACAAAACGAATTCTTGATATGCCAATTTGAGCCGTTTCTTCTAAAAGTTTGGCAAAGCCATAATCACTTTCTAAATCTTTACCATAAGCATTGACATTTTGACCTAATAAAGTTATTTCTTCGTAGCCTTTATCTTTTAATTCTTGAACTTCTTTTAATATGTCCTCTATTTTTCGACTTCTTTGTTTTCCTCTAGTATATGGAACAATACAATATGTACAGAATTTGTCACATCCATACATAATATTTACCCAAGCTGAATATTTGGAATCTCTTTTATATTCCATTCCTTCATAAATATCGCCTTCAACTGAATATACTTCTATGTTTTGTTTATTACTACTTTCTAAAATCATTTTTCCTAAATCATTTATATTGTGAGTTCCAAATACAATATTTACAAAAGGATATTTTTCTTTTAATAAATTAGATACACTCTCTTGCTCAGGCATACAGCCACCTACACATACAATAAGTTCTGATTTATCTTTCTTTAAATGTTTTACTCTACCTAAAAAACCAAATACTTTGTCATGAGCATTTTCTCTTATCGCACAGGTATTTAATATTACTAAGTCTGATTCTTCTAAATTAATTGTTTCACTAAAGCCTAAATTCTCAACAATTCCTTTTATTTCTTCAGAATCATGAACGTTCATTTGGCAACCATAAGTCTTTATAAAATATTTCTTGTTTTTAAATTTTTCACTTTTTAGATTGCTTGCTAACTTAGTTTCAACTTTCTTGTTTGTTCTTATTTTTGCATCTTTTAAATTTGGCATATGCATAATAATCACTTCCTAACAGTGATTATTATATCAGATTTTTAAACTTTGTGATATGATAATTTTATAATATCATATATTCGGAAAAAATCTTTGTTAAAATTACTTTTTAATTCTTCATTTAAAATATTAAATATTTCATCTATATCTTCATTTTTTTGACCTTTGTATTCATAAAATAAATATCTTAGTTTAGATAATTCTTTATTTTCATATAAACTCTTTATCTCTAAACTAATTAATTTCTTTACTTCATTTTCTTGTCTTAAGTCTTTGTTTTCTTCTAACTTTTCAATGATTTCATATTCTAATTCTACTTCTTTTAATGAATATGCTACTTCTAAAACATTCATTTCATCATCAATTAGTAATTTACTTCTATTGATACTTTCACCATTTTCATTAAACTCAATGGCTATAACATTTTTGTTGTCAGTAAAAAGACATGCATAATCAATTTTACAAATAGAATTTTTACCACTTACTAAAGTTTTATCTTTAATATTGTTTAAAAATTCTTTATTTATTTTAATATTATTACTCCAAACGTCTACTAAAGCTTTATGCTTTATCTTTATTAATGGAATCTTTTTTATTAATTCTAAATAATCATAATCATTCCATTCATAAAAGTTATATGGTATATTCTCATTCCAATTTAAAATTATGTCGTAATAATAATTCATTTCTTATCCGCCTTTCTAATGATAATATTATAAATATTATGCCAATTATGATACACCAAAAAATAGGACTTCTAATTATAAAGTTAACAAATTCTAAAAAACTATACCCTATTGTTAATAAATTTAAATATATTATTGTAAAGAAAATGCCAATACTTATTAAAAATATGCCTAAAAAGTAAAATAAAAGTTTAAACATGAGGCCTCCCCTTATTATTTTATTTCTTATTTTTAAAAAATATTATATAATTATTATGGTGATAATAATGGATTATTTAATTTATATTGTTTTGGGTATCTTACAAGGTTTTACTGAACCACTACCAATAAGTTCTAGTGGACATATTTTCTTATTTAAAAATATTTTTAATACGAATATGTTTCACGACCTTAATTTTGAAATAATAGCTAATTTTGGTTCTTTCTTGGCTATCCTATTTATTTTTAGAAAGGAAATTATAGATTTAGTTAATGCTTTCTTTAGTTTTATTTTTAATAAGAAAAAAAGAAATGTTACTAAAGATAAATTTAGATATTGTATCTATTTAATTATTTCAACTATACCAGTAGGAATACTAGGCTTTCTTCTTAAAGATGTTGTTGAAGATAAACTCCAAAATATGAAGTTTCTAGGATTTACTTTTTTACTTACAGCATTAATGCTATTCTTAATTAGAAATAAAAATGGTACTAAAGAAGATAAAGATATAACACTAAAAGATGCGATAGTTATTGGTCTTATTCAAATGATTACTATTATGCCTGGAATAAGTAGAAGTGGAACTGTTTTAGTAGCTTGTCTAATTTGTGGTTTATCTCGTAAAACAGCTTTAAAATATACTTTTATTTTATATTTCCCTATTAGTGTTGCGACAATGTTATTAGGTGTTAGTGATTTAATTGAAGCTGGTAATCTAGCAAGTCTCGCAATTCCTTATTTGAGTGGAATGATTGCTTCTTTAGTTGTTACCTACTTTACTTATAACTGGCTTAGCGAATTAGTAAAAAAAGGTAAACTTTGGAAGTTCTCTATCTACTGTATATGTTTAGCAATTTTTATATTTATTTATTTTAGATAAATCTCTTAGGAGATTTTTTTTTTTTTATATTTCTTTTATGAGGATAAAAAAAGAAGTTCTATGAACTTACTAATTTTTAAACATTATTATATTAAATACTAATAATAATGCGACATTTGCTACATAGCTAAATTGAAATCTTTCACATTCCATTATCGAAACTATCATATCAGAAGCACATATTATCCAGCCTTCTTTAGATTTTGGCTTGAATTCTTTAATACTTGCTTTTTCTTTATGATTAATAAATGGAAAAATTTTCTTTAATAATACTTGGTGAAACATATGAGTTTTTATAGCTTCGCTCTCTAGCTCACTTACATTAAAATATTTTTGGGCATTTAGACTTGCTGTTACAGGATGTCTTAAATAGGAGTTCTCTGGTTTTTCTTTTCTTGTTCCAAAAAAGAAATCGTGAAGTAACCCTGCCCTTGCAGTAACTTTTTTATCTGCTTTAAATATTTTACTTAAATTATAACTTAATTTAGCTACTCTTATTGAATGCTCATATTTGCTTGTACCATGATGTATGTCTTTTTTTGTTTCTAAAAAATATTCATTTTCTAATATATCACTAACTAAATTTTCAAACTCAATATTTGTTTTTTTAGTCATTTAATCAAACACCTCTTTAATATACGACTATAGACATTATATTAAATATTACGCTTTTTGTAAAGGATAAATGCTTATTTTAATGCTTTACGTAGTCTTCTAGTTCTATTTTCTAATTCTTGATATTCATCTTTA
>CAOJKG010000034.1 GCA_948437815.1 uncultured Mycoplasmatota bacterium | reverse complement strand
TATGCATCATCATAGTAGTCTGCACTTGTTAAAACGATAAATTTAAAAATCGTGGTACAAGTGCTATTTTTCGTGCTTGGACCTGTAAAAAATAAACTTAAAGCTATGCAGGTAATACTGGATAGCTTTTTAATTAGAAAAGAGGATATATATGAAAAATATTAATACAGTACCAACAATGGTGGTAGGCAGTTTACCAGAAATAGTTACTACTTCTTCACCTAGAAGAGTTAGTGAAAATAATTTAGATAATGAATTTGTAAAGCAATATATAAAAACTTTAGGGGAGTTATTAAAAGTTAAAAAAGATAATTTAAGTGATATTAAAATGGTTTATATTGGTGGTTATACTAATCAAGATGGAAATGTAGTAACTAATGAAAATACTAATACTGCTAAACTTTATTTTAGTGCTTTAAAGTTTTATTTTAGACAATTAGGTTATGGTGAACTACAAAAAAGTAATTTTGTAGTTTTAGATAGTAGATTTGTTAGTGAAAAAACTTTAGAAGCTAAAGATATTTTGGAAAATAGTGATTTTATATTTTTAGGAATAGGGCAAGATAGAATTTTTGGAGAGTTATTAGAGTTAATGATTAATAATGGAATTAATTTAAAAGACATAATTCTCAGAAATAATATTTTAGTAACAAGTGCTTGTGCTGGTTCAGTAGTTTCGTCCTCTAAAATTTATGGGGGACAATATGATTCATTTTATTATAATCGACCTGATTTTGTTTATCCTGATAATTATGATGGATTAGGTATTAATCCAGTTACGATGGAACCAAATTATGGAGCTTCAAATAAAGAAGAATCTAAAACTTTAGAATTTAAAGAAACTTGTTTATTACCTGATAGTAATAGAATAGCTTTTTATTTATGTAGTCCTAATAGTATGTTTGTAACTAATGAGTTTAAGGTTTATGCTTGCGGCGATATTTCTTTATTAATCGATGGAGAAGAATATAAAATAACAGGAAATTTAGAAAAAGCAGATATAACAGAATTAAATACATATCTTAATATTTATAATGTAAATAGAAGTGGTACTATTAAATTAATTATTTTAGATATTTTAAAAAGAATTAAAAAAGTTAATATAGAAATTGTTTCTGATATTATTAATTATTTTAGTAAAGATGAACAAAAATGTAGGATTAGTGATAGTATTAAAAAAAATAATTTAAAATTGTTATTAAATACTCAACTACTTAATTTATTTAATGGAGATGTTACTTATTCTAAACTTGACCCAAATAAAATGAATGCAGATTTTATTAATTCTCTTAACTTAAATAGTGATAGTGAAGAAGAATTATATTTGAAATTTTATTTAGTTTCGATTATTAAAAGTAGTAGTGTAATGTATAAAGATAATATTTCTAAATTTTTAAGTATAGTCTTAGAATGCATGACCCAACTAGTTAATATTAATCCAAAAATAGTTTATTATTTTATTTGTTGTTTTTCAAGTTTTTATTCTAATAAAGATATGAAAAAACTTCTTGCTCTTACTAAGGTTCAAGAATCAAGAAGAATTCAAGAGTTAAATACTAATAATTTATATAGAAAATTAGCTAGTTAATTTGTTTTTTAATTTATCACATAAAGGAATAAATATGCCTCCAATAGTGTTTCCTAAAATCATAATAAATAAATATAAAAAGGTTTTAGAACTCCAAAGACTAGCAATACTAAAATAATACATATTGGCAATACTATGTTCAAAACCACATAATATAAATACTATTACGCATAAGAAAATGCTAGCATATTTACCACAATCTTTATTTTCTTTATAACCATTAACTGCTAAATACATTAATATTCCACAAAATATAGATAGTATAAAAATACTTAGTAATGTGTCATTTAGTTTGATATTGCAAATATTTTCTGCTTTAATACTTATACTAGAATATATTCTGGTATATTTTAATATGTATGCAGAAGTAAAGGTTCCTATAAAATTACCTATTAACGTTATTATAACTTCTAAAGTGTAATTTAAATTATTTTCAAATATATAACCGATTTTGCCTGTGAATAAATTTAAACCTCTAGTACAAATCATGAATAAACCGATAGAAAAAAATATAGAACCAATTATTTTATTATCTAATGATAAATATATTGTTCCGCCAATAGCTATCATTATTCCTGCTAAAATACTTTTAATTAAATATATAATTATATCTTTTAAAGTTCTTTTCATATACTTCACCTTTAGTAGATTATATCATAGTTATTTTTTAATAACTAGTTTTTGTTTTATTTTTAAAATATTTGTTGTATAATAAGTTTAATTTATGAGGTGGTTTTGATGGATGATAAAAAAACTTTTACTTTAATATGTGGGGAATTTACATTTTTACTTCGAAAAAAAGATGTAGAGTTTTATAATGGCTATGGGATAGTAAGAGCAACTTTAGATGAGGAAAATAAATTAATTGGAGTGGTTGATAAAGATTATAATATAGTACTTCCCTTAACTCCAGAAAGAGCTGTAGGTAAGTTATTTATTGCGTCTAATGGTAATTTTATTTTTACAGGAAATACTAGTGATCGTGGTCCTATAGTCTTTCATGTAAGTGTGAGTGGTTATGAAGCAGATTTAGGGGCTTTTGATTTTTGGCCTCTTGATGAAGAGGTAATACAGCTTTATTATGAAGAGTATTCAACTTTATATGATACGCAGTCTAAAGAATTTTTAGCACCATTTTATCATTATATTGGACCTTTTGTTTATAGTGAGAAATATGGTTGTAAAGTAGCTAGAGTATCTTTTTATGTTGAAGATAAAAATAAAAATGTTATTAATGAGGTTAGTACTATTATTAATACTAGAGGAATAGTATTAGAAAATTATTTTGATTTAGCTTTAGGCAAAGAATTAGAATGTAAAAATGCAACAGAGGTTTTAAAATTAGTTAGAAAAGCTTCTAATGAAAATAAGTGTAAATAGTGATATTTTTAATTTTTTCTTGCTTTTTATAGTTTTATATCATATAATTATATTGAAAGTTTTTTCTCAGTTTTAATTTACTCCTTAAATTATTACTTAGATTAAACCGATTATTAATAAAAGGAGGCAATATTTATGGCAGTTTCAAAAGAAACAAAGGCTAAATTAGTTAAAGAATTTGGTAAGAGTGATAAAGATTGTGGTTCTACAGAAGTACAAATTGCAATTCTTACACATGAAATTAACGATTTAACTGAACATTTAAAAGTACATAAACATGACTATCATTCAAATCGTGGACTTTTAATGAAAGTTGGTAAAAGAAGAAAATTACTTGCTTACTTAAAAGAAAATGATGTTGTTAGTTATCGTAATGTAATTAGCAAATTAAACTTAAGAAAATAAGGGCACTAACATTTTTAGTGTCTTTTTTTATAGAAAAATTATGGAGGATTTATGAAGAAAGTATTTAAGCTAGATTTCTTAGGAAGAGATTTAATAGTTGAAACAGGGGAAATGGCAAAACAAACTGATGGTGCTGTTTTAGTTCGCTATGGTGATACAGTAGTTTTATCTGTTTGTGTAATGGGTAAAGAAGTTTTAGGACAAGATTTTTTTCCATTACAAGTTTTGTATCAAGAAAAATTATATTCAGTAGGTAAAATTCCAGGAGGATTCATAAAAAGAGAAGGTCGTCCTAGCGATGAAGCTACTTTAGCTGCTCGTTTAATTGATAGACCAATACGTCCAATGTTTGACGAGGCTTTGCGTCAAGAAATACAAGTTGTTAACACTGTCTTGTCAGTTGATCCGGATAATTCACCAGTAATGGCTGCTTTATTTGGAACAAGTTTATGTCTTGGAATTTCAAAAATTCCTTTTGATGGACCAGTTGCAGGAGTAGTTGTTGGTAAAATTGGTAAAGAATTAATTATCAATCCAACTGCAGAGCAAATTGATGCTAGTGAATTATCTTTAACCGTTGCAGGAACTAAAGATGCTATTTGTATGGTTGAAGCAGGAGCTAGTGAATTATCAGAAAAAGATATGCTAGAAGCTTTAATGTTTGGTCATGAAAACTTGAAGAAGTTATGTGATTTTCAAGAACAAATTATTAAAGAAATTGGTGAAGAAAAGATAGAACTTGCTAAAGAAGTAATTGATGAAGAAATAGAAAAAGATGTTAATGAATTTGGTAAGTCTATGATGTTAGAAGCTTTAAAGGTTGATGGTAAACTTGCAAAAGCAGCAGCGGTAGAAGAAGTTAAACAAAGAATTGTTGAAAATTTTGCAGAAGTTTATGCGGATAATGAAGATGTTGAAGCAAAGCTTAAACAAGTAGAAAAACTTGCTAATCAACTAGAAGCAAATTTAGTACGAGCACTTATAACTGATAAAAAAATTAGACCTGATGGTAGAAAAATTGATGAGATAAGACCTCTTTCTTGTGATATAGATTTACTTCCTCGTACTCATGGGTCAGCTTTATTTACAAGAGGAGAAACTCAATCACTTGCAACTACAACTTTAGGTGCTATTGGAGAACATCAAATACTTGATGGTTTAGGTTTAGAGGATACTAAGAGATTTATGTTACATTATAATTTTCCATCTTTCTCAGTAGGTGAAACTGGTAGATATGGTGCGCCAGGTAGAAGAGAAATTGGACACGGAGCTTTAGGTGAAAGAGCTCTTGCTCAAGTAATACCTAGTGAAGAAGAATTCCCATATACTATTCGTGTTGTTAGTGAAATTTTAGAATCTAATGGTAGTTCTAGTCAAGCGACTATTTGTGCGGGCTGTTTAAGTTTAATGGCAGCAGGCGTACCAATAAAAAGCCCAGTTGCAGGTATTGCAATGGGACTTATTGAATCAGAAGATAAAAAGAAACATACTATTTTAACTGATATTCAAGGTTTAGAAGATCATATGGGAGATATGGATTTTAAAGTAGCTGGTACGAGAAAAGGTATTTGTGCTTTACAAATGGATATTAAAATTAAAGGAGTTACTGAGAAAATATTAAAAGAAGCTTTAGCGCAAGCGAAAAAAGCGCGTATGGAAATACTTGATACTATGGAAGCTTGTATTTCGGAACCTCGTAAATCTTTAAGTAAATATGCTCCTAAAATTGATACTTTCAAAATTAATCCTGATAAGATTAAAGATGTTATTGGCCGTGGTGGAGAAATGATTACGAAAATTATTTTAGAGGCTAGTAATGTTAATACTGTTAATGATAAAGATGCAGTTAAAGTTGATATTGAAGATGATGGAAGAGTAATTATTTATCATACTGATGCTAGTATTATTGCTAAAACTCGTAAAATGATTGAAGAAGTAGTTAGAGAAGTTGAAGTAAATGCAATATATACTGGAAAGGTTGTTAAAGTAGAAGACTTTGGTTGCTTTGTAGAGTTATGGCCTGGATGTGAAGGATTAGTACATGTTTCAGAACTTGATTATAAACGAGTAGAAAAACCAAAAGATGTCGTAAGTGTTGGTGATAAAATTATGGTTAAAGCACTAGGTTATGATAATCGTGGTAGACTTAATTTATCTCGTAAACAAGCTTTACCTAAGCCAGAAATAAAAGAAGATAAGAAGGATAAAAAGGGTAGTAGAAAAGAGAATAAATAATGGAAGTTTAATGAAGTGGAATCTTTATTAGTACAATATCCAAAAATAGCAGAGTCTGATTTTATAGAAAAAGTGATATGATAAAATTCTAAGAATATTCTTAGAGTTTTTTATTTATTCAAATAAAAAGAAGATTTATTCTTCTTCAAAGGCTTTAGGATTAGTAATAAATCTTACATCATCTTTTATAAGCCTAATATATAAGTCTTTAGGAATTTTTTCATTGTTAATTCTACGACTTAAATATGTATATAATAATCTTAAACGTATTTTATCTTCAGCTTCTAAGTCAATAAATTTTAATTTTACAGGATGTCCACATTCTAAATATAAATCTAATTCAGCATCAATTACATCAAATGTAATTGAAATTGCAATTATACTATTATAAGAAAGTGTATAGATCTCTTTTCTATTTATTTTTTTTATAGTATCAAAGATTACAACTTTATTATCTGTAAATATAGCATGATCTCTAGAAGTTTTATAAGCTACTAAAACATTTTCATCTTCTAGAATATAATGTTTAATATAACCTGGAAGATCTTTTTTATTTAATACTTTTGAAAAACTTACATTTCTTGAAATGTCTAAGATGTCTTTTTTACTACTTAACATGATAAACCACCTAATAAAATTATATCATATGTTTTTGGTCTTGTGTAAATTATTTGTTAATTTTTTGAATAGCTTTACTATAAACTTTTAAAATGTTATTAGCAAAAGCTTCTTTAGTATAATTATATATACTTTTTTTGGCATTTATTGTCATTTCATTATAAAGTTTTTTGTTTTCTTTTAAATCTATTATATAATTGATAAATTCATTTTGGTTATTAAATAAATAACCATTATAATTATTTTTGATTACATCAATAAAACTTTTATCATTAATGCATACTGTTGGAATAGATGAGGCTAGAGCTTCAATTATAGTTAATCCTTGCGTTTCTGTTTTAGAAAAAGATGTTAAACAATTAAATGTGTTATAATAACTTGGCATTAAATCATAGGAAACAGGACCTGTGAAAATAATATTATTTTCAATATTTAAACTTTTGGCTAGATTCTCTAATTCTTCTTTAGCTGGACCTTTGCCGATAATTAATAGTTTAATGTTTTTATCTTGTTTAATTAAATCTTTCATAGCAATTAGTAGTTTATCAAAGCTTTTTTCTTTAGCTATTCGACCAACAGCTCCAATTATAAAGTCATTATCTTTTAATTGGTATTTCTTTCTTATTTGTTTTATTTCTTTTTCCATTTTAAGAGTTAATTCAAATTTTTTAGTATCTATACCTGTTGGTATAATATTAATGTTTTTAGTAATATGATATTTGTTTACAAATAAATCTTTTATTTTATCTGTAGGAACTATTAAAGCATCACATTTCTTTTCCGTATAATATTTAGTTATTTTTAAAGCTATTTTTTGACTTAGTTTTTCAAAACGACCATGCGTTATATAATATAAATAATCTTCATATAAAGTATGATATGTGTGAACAACAGGAATATTTAACTTTTTAGATACTATTCTAGAAAAAGCACCAATACCAAATTCTGTTTGAGAGTGAATTATATCTAAGTTCCATTTTTTTATTATCTTCATAGCTTTTCTAGAATATATACTTGTAAGACGACTATCATATATTCCAGTTTTAATTCCAGGGATATATACTATTTTATTTTTTTTATCATATTCAAATTTGTATCTTTTTAAATTAGCTGTTACTATGTATACTTCATGATGCATAGTTTCTAATACTTCTTTTAACATTTTAATACTGGTTGTAACACCTGAAATGTATGGTTCATAAGCATCAGTAAAAATTCCTATTCTCATTTTTGATACTCCTTTACATTTATATTATATAACAATTTTACAAATATTTAAAAGTGTTTTATAATAAAATTATTAAAGAAGTGATTTTATGATAGGTATTTTTGATTCGGGTATTGGGGGAGTAACCGTTTTAAAAGAAATAATAAAACTATTACCTAATTACCATTATTATTATTATAGTGATTCTTTTAATAATCCTTATGGAGATAAAACTAAAGATGAATTATTATTAATAACTAAAAATATAGTTCAACAATTAATAGATAAAGGATGCAAAATAATTGTTATTGCTTGTAATACTGCTAGTGCGATATGTAAAGACTTTTTAAGAGATAATTTTGATGTTCCAATAATTGCTATAGAACCTGCGATAAAACAAGTTTTTGATAATAGTCCTAAAGGCAAAACTTTAGTTATGGCTACTAAAGGTACAATAGAATCTGAAAAGTTTTTAAAACTATATCATAGTTTTTCTAATGATAATATGGTTATTGGGGCTTTTCCTGGTTTGGCAGATTTAATTGAACAAGATAGAAAAGAAGATTTAAAAACATATTTAAAAGGGAATTTACAATATAATAATATTAAAAACGTAGTTCTTGGTTGTACTCATTATCCATTAATCAAAAATGAAATTAAAGAAATACTTGGTGATGTTAATTTTTTTGATGGTAGTGTTGGTGTTGCTAAAAGAGTTAAACAAGTAGTTTTTGAAGAAAATTTGAAAGAAAGCACATTTAAATTAGATTTTATAGATTCTTCAAGTAGTAAAATTAAGAAACAAAGATTTTTTGATATAGTAAGGTATGAGTAATATGGATATATTTAAAATGATGCAAAATGTTAGAGGTATAAATATTCAGGAGGAAATAGAAAACTCAATAAATATTACAAAAGAAAAGTTAAAAGATTTAACAATTAATAGAATGTGTCATGTTTATAATAGTTATTTATTTGAAGAGATGAAAAAAAGACATTTAAATGTGAGACTTATTAATTTATTAGATTTGGGTTTTGATTTTAAGCATTATTTTGTTTTGGTTAATGGTGAAGGAGTCTTTTATTTAGCAGACTCTTAACTTATGAACAATTTTGTAATCAAGATTTGAATAGTCTGATGTCGGGGGGAGGGGTATATGAGATTGAATGACTATTTATTAAATAAGTTTATTAGTTTAGTACTAAAAAAACAAGTAGGTGGTTTTACTTGTGATGATTTATTTTATATGACTATAAATGTTAGAAATAAATAACTTTTTATTAAAGTATAAGAAATACTAACTAATTTAGAAATATTTGATATTAATATTTCGACTATAAAAGATTAAAGAAAACTTGAGTAACTTTAATGTAAAGTTGCTTTTTTAATTTATCTTTTTTTGATATAATTTTAGTAGTAGGTGGTATAAAAATGTTTGATAAGTTAAATGATAGACAAAAGGAAGCGGTAATGCATATAGATGGGCCATGTCTTGTTATAGCAGGGGCTGGGTCAGGAAAAACTAAAGTATTAACAACTAGAATTGCCCATTTAATTGAAAGTGGCATTCCTGATTATAATATTTTAGCGATTACTTTTACCAATAAAGCAGCGAAAGAAATGAGAGAAAGACTTAATCTTTTAGTTCCTGATAATCGTGTTTTTGTAGGAACTTTTCACTCTTTTGGATTAAAAATAATTCGTGAGAATCTA
>CAOJKG010000033.1 GCA_948437815.1 uncultured Mycoplasmatota bacterium | reverse complement strand
TTCTTAGGATTTAATGCCGATAAAGTACCAGATATCGACCTTAACTTCTCGGATTTAAATCAAGCTGCGGCGCATGAATATACCAAAGTATTATTTGGTGTCGATAATGTTTACCGTGCAGGAACTATTGGTACTGTCGCTGAAAAAACAGCCTTTGGTTTTGTCAGAGGTTATGCTGAAAATAAAGGCATAATAATGAATAATGTTGAAATAGAACGTTTAGCTATTGGTTGTACTGGCGTTAAAAGAACAACAGGTCAACATCCAGGGGGAATAGTTGTTATACCAGGATATATGGATGTATTTGATTTTACACCATTCCAATATCCAGCTGAAGATGTTGATGCTGCATGGCGAACTACGCATTTTGATTACCATGCAATTGATGAAGATGTCTTAAAGTTAGATATTTTAGGACATACCGACCCAACGCAATTAAGAATGATTCATGATTTAACAGGTGATGATATTACGAAAGTACCACTTGACGATAAAGCTACTATGGGTATTTTCTTATCGCCAGAACCACTAGGAGTTACTAAAGAACAGATAATGAATGAAACTGGAACTCTAGGAGTACCAGAATTTGGAACACCATTTACAATTGGAATGCTTGTTGATACCAAACCGACTACATTTTCTGAGCTTATTAAAATTTCTGGATTATCACATGGTACTGATGTATGGTTAGGAAATGCACAAGAATTAATTAGAAACCAAGTTGTTCCATTTAGTGAAGTTATTGGATGTCGTGACGATATCATGGTTTATCTAATGTATAAAGGTGTTGAACCAATTAAAGCTTTCAAAATCATGGAATTTGTTCGTAAAGGAAAGGCTAGTAAAGATCCTGAAACTTGGGCCAAACATAAAGAAACGATGGAACAAGCTGGAATAGAAAGTTGGTTTATAGATTCTTGTGGCAAAATAAAATACATGTTTCCAAAAGCCCATGCCGCGGCTTATGTAACATCAGCTTTTAGAATTGCTTATTACAAAGTCCATAAACCGGAGATATATTATGCCACATATTTTTCTACTAGATTTGATGATTTCGATTTAGAAACGATGGTAAAAGGATATGATGCTATAAAAGCTAAAATGTTAGAAATAAAGGAAAAAGGGTATGAAGCTACAAATAAAGAAGCAAGTGTTTTAGAAACATTAAAATTATGTTTAGAAGCAACAGCTAGAGGTTTTAAATTTGGCAATATAGATATTGAAAAAAGTGATGGTAAGAACTTTATAGTTGGCGATGATAATAAGACTTTAATATGTCCATTTAGAACTTTAGATGGACTAGGAGATAGTGTTGCTGCTAAAATAATAGAAGAGCGGAATAATAAACCGTTTTATAGTATCGAAGATTTTCAACTTAGAGGTCATGTAAATGGAACAACTATTGATAAGCTTCGCAGTTTAGGAGTCTTTGGAAATTTACCTGAAACAAGCCAATTAAGCTTATTTGATATGATCTAAAAATAATGTCGAAAAAGTTCACTAATAGCAAAAAAATTATAGCAAAATGAATAATTATATGATATAATAAATCTGCTAAGTATACTTCGTGTACTTAGAAGATAACATACAGGCTGCAAAGCCAAACTAGGGTTTAAGTTACAGACTTAAATCCTTTTATTTAATTTAAATAAAATTCCACATTAAAACGACAAAATATGTTTCCATCATTTAGTATAATTTAAATGGTGATAATAATGATTGTATATATAGATTTAATATTTTTAATAAATTTTATATTAGACTTACTTTTATTATTAACAGTTAATATTACATTAAAAAGATATAGTAAAATCAAAAGATTAATATTAGGTGCGTTATTTGGTAGTATATCTTTATTGTATTTATTTATTCCTTTAAATCAGGTATTACTATTTATATTTAAAATAGTTATGAGTAATATAATGTGTATAATTGCGTTTGGTTATAAAAATCTTAAATATACTATTTATAATATAATTTATTTATATATGACAAGTATAATTTTAGGCGGATTTTTATATTATTTAAAAATAGAGTTTAGTTATAGTAATAAAGGTTTTGTTTTTTATTATGAAGGTTTAGCGATAAATTATATATTCTTGCTAATTATTTCACCATTAATTTTATATGTATTTATAAAAAGCATTAAAGCTTTAAAGGAGATAAAAAACTATTATTACAAAGTAAAAATTGTATTTTCTAACAATTATGAAATAACCTTATCAGGTTTTTTAGATACAGGCAATAAATTAATAGATCCTGTAACTAATAAGCCTATAATTCTAATAAATAAAAAGAAAACAAAAGGTAAGGTTCCAATTAGAAGTCCTATGTATATTCCATTCAACAGTTTAAATCATCATGGTTTACTTGAATGTATTAAGCCAAAATGCTTAGAAATAAATAATAAAGAATTAAAAAACTATTTAATTGGCCTTAGTGACACATCATTTAAACTAAATGGAATTGAGTGCTTACTAAATTATAGAATATTGGAGGACTTATGATTACAAAGATAATATTATGGTTAAAAAGAAAATATAATGAATGTTTTTTTGTGGGAGCAACCGATAAATTACCACCACCATTAAATGAAATAGAAGAAAGAGAAGCTATTATAAAAGCGGGAAAAGGAGATGAAAATGCTAAGAATAAATTAATTGAACATAACTTGAGACTTGTTGTATTCTTAGCTAAAAAATATGAAAATACAGGATATGATGTTGAAGATCTGGTTAGTATAGGCTCGATCGGATTAATAAAAGGGATAAATACTTATAAACTAGACAAAAATATCAAGCTAGCTACTTATGCTTCTCGCTGTATATCAAACGAAATATTAATGTTTCTTAGAAAAAATAAAAAAAGAAGGGGAGAAATAAGCTTTGAAGATGCTCTAAATTATGATTCAGAAGGTAATGAGCTTCACTTGGAAGATATATTAGGCACCGAAATAGATTATGTTCCTAACGAATATGAAAAAATTTTAAATAAGCAAATATTAGAAAGGGAGATAAATTCATTAGATATACGTGAAAAAGAAATAATGACTTTGAGATATGGGCTTAATAATACCGAAGAATTTACTCAAAAAGAAGTTGCTGAAAAGTTAGGTATCTCTCAAAGTTATATTTCTCGAATCGAAAAAAAGGTAATAAAAAGATTAAAGCAAACTATGAAAATATAGTTTGCTTTTTAATTTATATTAATTTGGTTAGCAATATTGATTTGAAAAAATAATAAAAAAAGTAATATCTTAATAGATATCACTCTTATTATTCTAATGGATTATCATCAGGATTATCAGGATTTTCAGTAGGACCACCATTATTTCCAATATTAGTATCTAGGGTTACACTAGCATTTATTTCAAGACCTGAACTCATATTGTTTTTAAATATGCTATAAGCAGACTTAATAACAAAAGTATAATTAGTATTAGTACCAGTAGGAGTATAAACAAAATTAGTATTATTAGTGTAGCCTAAACTTATTAGTTCACCATTACTATCTTTTAGATATACTTGATATCCAAGAGTACCAATATTTGCATTATTGTAATTTATATATTCATTATAATACTTTTCTTTATATCTTTCATAAGTTTTCCAATAATCCGCTTTATTAAAGTATGATTCTAAGTAAGAAGTATTAATCATATCAGGAGTTTTAATACTATCCCAAATTAAAGTAATAGTTCCTCCATTATAATTATATTTACCATTAGTAGGGTTAGTTAAATTATCAAATCTTGGTGATACTTCACTTGGTTCATAACCACTCATATAAATATCTGCAAGTCTCATATTATCAGGAGTATTAGCGCTAGCTAGCATTACTGGATAAGTATCTTTCTCTGTTGTTACGGACACTAAGCCCGAGGGTCTATCAAAAGTTGAATTTTTCTTATATATACCTCTTGTTAAAATACCCATCATAGTCTTTTTCATTGCATTACCGCTGGAACTTTGTAAATAAGGTTTTCCTTTGCCTAATGTGTCATATCCACACCACAAAGCTATAGAATAATCAGGGGAATAGGTAATTAACCAGTGATCTGGCTGTGGTTTATTTAAACCATTTGCAGCAGCTTGCTTTGAATCGTAAGTAGAAGTACCTGTTTTAGAAGCAATTTGTGTTCCACTAACACCTATATTACCAGCACCACCACTAGTAGTAACTGATACTAACATATCAGTAATTAAATAAGCAGTCTGCTCGCTCATAACTTTAGTTTTTTCAACTTTATGAATATAAGGTTCACTAGAGGCACTTTCTAAATAAACAATCTTTGTAAAAGAATATGGTTTTATATAATATCCACCTCTACCAAAAGCAGCATAAGCAGCACTCATAGTAAGAGGATCGGCACAATCCACACCACCTATAGCAGCGGATTCGTGTAGGGTATTTCCATAATCAACACCTAAAGCATGAACAAAGTCAGCTATCTTATCTAGACCAACTTTATCTACCACTTGTTGAAAGGCTTGAACAGCAGGAATATTTCTTGAATCTTGCAGTGCATAACGCATTGTAATAGCGCCTTTATATCCATGGTCATAGTTTTGGAAACCTGTTCCATTACTATAACTCCAAGGTTGATCGATAAATATTGTACTAGGACTACTATGTAAGTATTCTATATGAGGACCATAATCAAATATTGGTTTAGCAGTAGAACCTGGAGATCTTTTAATTCCTTTATCTGAATAATAATTATCTTTTCCAACACCTCTATTTGTACCATTAGGTCCATAATTTCTACCACCTGATAAAGCAGTAATAGAACCATCTTTTAAATCTGTGACAGCTAAACCAAATTGAACAGTTTCATCACGGAATTTGTAAGATTCACCTTTTTCTAATTGTCTTACTACTTTTTGTTGCTCAATATCTAAAGTAGTATATATAGCCATTGGCACATCGTAAGGATTATCACCAGTTTCTTCTTTAACTTGATATAATAAGAAATCCAAAAACGCTCTATATTCACTTCCAGTATCATTTAAAGTATGTTCAGTAAGTAAACTTTCTACGGAAATAGATTCTGCGAATTCTTTTTCTTCTTCTGTAATATAACCATGTCTAACCATTAGATTTAAAACTACGCTTCTTCTTTGAGTAGCTTTTTCAGGGAAGCTATAAGGATTAAAAGCATAAGGGTTATTAAATAAACCAACGAGTAAACTAGCTTCTGGTAAAGTTAAATCGGAAACGGATTTACCAAAGAAATATTGACTTCCTTGTTCTACACCATTTATTGATTCATACATACCAGAACCACTACCAAGCCATTGACTATTTAAATAAAACTCAATAATTTCTTCTTTAGTATAAACTGATTCTAATTTAAAAACTGACATATAGATATCTCTAAATTTACGAAGGAAGCTTTCAATTTTATTTTCATTCTTTGTACCCTTAGTGTAAGTATTTTTTATAACTTGCATTGAAAGGGTAGAAGCACCACCTGCATTTTTACCAGCAAGCTGACCTAGAGAAGCTTTAATAAAACGTGCTGCATCAACACCATTATGTTGAAAAAATCTTGAATCTTCTGTTGCCACTAAAGCATCGATTAAAACTTGAGGCATATCTTGATAAGTAACAAGTTCAACATTTTGTTTTCCATATCGTGCCAGTTCTGTTGTACCATCTTTAGCATAAATAACCGTTGCTTCTTTATTATATAATTTATTTGGAACAAAATCTGGTGAAGTCATAATAATATATAACGCAAAAGCTAAAACAGCTGATGCACAAATAATGCCCATACTTATTAAAAATATAAGGATAATATTCTTTTTACTTTTTTTCTTTCTAGGCTTCTTTTCTTTAATAGTTTTCTTTTTCTTTAATTTAGGTATTTTCATTAATTACCACTCCTTTAAAATATATATCTTCAATTCCTTTTAAATAATCTAAACCAATATGATATTTATAATTTAATTTATAACCTTTTTCTAAAATAATATGATAGGGAATACTTTTTCTTGTATTAGTATTAATAAAATTCAATAAATCTTCACCTTTAAATATAAAGTATTCATTATTCATACTTATAATTAAAAAAGCAAAACCCTTATGTCTAATAATTCTTTCTATATGTTTAATCTGATGCTCATGAATATTACTAAGAGGAAAAGAAGTTTTAGAATGACATTCTTTAGCATCAAATTCCACATATTTTCCTTTATAAATTCCATTATAATCAAGTGTTGAAGGTTCTTTAAAATATGCTTTATTAATAACAGCACCATTTTTATAATCAACATCTACAACTCCAATTGGAGTAGGTTTCTTATATATAATAGCCAAATCCATTTCTAAATAGTAATTACAAGCTTCATTAATTATATCTTCAAGTTCCATCCCTCTATTTTTATAATTAACCACCTGTTTATAAGTTTTCTTGATGTTACCAGGATATTTCAATACAATTCACCCATAATCATTATACTATAAATAGTAATAAATTTCTATATAAGCATTGTCTATTTACTTGTGATTTACAAGAAAGTTTTGACATATTTTGTCGAACATAATGAAATAAAGCTTTATATTTGTTATGATAATTGTGGTGATAAAATATGCGAAATGAAAATCTAATAAATAATGTAATAAGAGATTTAGATGAACTAATATTAAAGTTTGATACAATCTATACTATTAAAAACATTCATACTCCTAGATAGATATAGCCAATTTGATTATTTTAGAAAATTATGCTATAATACTACCTCAAAAGGGGTGGTTTGTATGTCAGATTTAAAATTACCAGAAGCGACACTTATAGATGCAAAGAGGATAACAAAGCTTGGTCAAAATATAATTTCAGCTGAATTAAATTACAGCGAGTTGTTTGACAAAGAAGAAAATAGAAATCCTAAGCCAAAGCATTCTTTTTCTTTCGGATGGCGCCTCCATGCTAGTTATTTCAGCTTAACGAGTAGTATGAAGTTTAGAATAACAGGAAAAAACTTTATCTGCATAGGAAATGAATATGGATTTGAAAGTATTACAGAAATAAATAATTCTGATACTGCATTATATATAAGACCTGTCTTTAAATATTCTGAGATTAAAAATATGAGTAAAGTGGTTAAAGAATTAGCACCAGGTTATCTTCTTATAACATTTGGTGAATATCCAAATAAACCAGTCTATAAAGACTTAAAACCTACATTAACAGGAAATAAATATACTCTAGTAGATATTATTCGTCATAAAAAAGAATTAACAGAATATCAAGAAGTAACATTTGATGGGGATGAAGGAAGATTTGTAGTAAAAGATGGCGATATTTACGAAGTAGAACCAGTATATTTTTTAGTGGATATTAAAAAAGATTTTGCTATATCTAGGGATATTATGTTCTGGTTGCCAACTTTAGTTGATGCAAGAAAAGTTTCCTCTTACAAAGAAACGCTTCCTTATGAGTTTTTAAATACTTACTTTGTTCCAGAACTTATGCAAGGTATTAATAAGAAAATTGAGTCAGAATATATAGCATCTGATGAAAATCCTTTAATTAAAGACTTACTGGATAATATATTACAATTAATAACTAATTCTTGTTTGGAATCATTAGTAAAAGCAGAATTACAAGTTTTAATTGATGCATACAATAATGATTTAGAAAATGAAAAAGCAGAAAATGAAAATATAAGACTATCTTTATTAGATTATAAAAATCCTGATGATAAATTTATAGAAAAACTACAAAGTTTACTTTCAAAAATAAAAAGTTTTCCTTATTTTGAAGATAGTAGAATTGTTTTTAGTTACTTAAATTTTGGAAAACTACCAGAAACAAATTTAATGCTATATAAAGATATAGATACAATAATAAACTATATTTTACCAACTCTACCTGAAAAATTAAGAGAAGCATATCAAACAAAAATATATGAAATACTAAATTATATTCAAAATTTAATCAGCGAACTATATCAAAATCAAAGTACAGAGATAAATATAAAATTAAAAGTTAGAGCAATGCTACACCCTATATTAGAAAGTCTACTAAAAGATGTGAATACAAATTATATAGATATCAATTTAAATGAAATAGTAAATGGCTATTTTAAAGCTAGTAATGATAAATGTTTAGCTTCACTTTTTGGTATAATTAATGAAACTTTAAGAGAAATTGAAATGCTAATAGCAAATGGCAACTCGAAGTATCAAAGTGAATTAAAAGAATTACTAAATATTGAAAACGGAAATAAATCTTTTGATTACTTAAAAAATTTATACATAAGTCTTGTAAAGTTAAAACTAAAAATAGAAAATGAGGGAGAAAGAAAAGAAAAACTTGAACGTAAAAAAATAAGAAGAAAAATATTTTTAAATTAATTGTCACATTTACTTTATTTAAGTTTAATCGAGTTGACAAAATACTACAAAAAAGTATATAATGTTATTAAGTTAAAGGAAGTGAAGAATGTGTACAATGATAAAATTTATTTAACTCCTCAGGAAATATTAGACAAAGAGTTTAAAATTGATGCCAGAGGTTATCGTCCTCAAGAAGTAGATAAATATTTAGATATGGTTATACGTGATTATACTGAATTTATAGGTATCATTAAAAGAAATGAAAAGGAAATGAAAGACTTAAGAGAAGATAATGCTAAATTAAAAGCAGAAATCCGTTCTTTAAGAGAACAATTAGTCACTGCTTCATCAAATGAAGGAAGCGGCGTTAATAATGTCGATTTATTAAAAAGAATCAGTCAATTAGAAAAAGTGGTTTTTGGAAAATACGAATAATATTCGGGCAAATGCTGCATAATTTTTAAGTATGTAGAGGAAAGTCCATGCTCACACAGTACTGTGATGTCTGTAGTGTTCGTGCTAAGGAAAAAAATAACCTTAGGTAGCAAAATGCTAACGGCGCTGAAAAATTCTAAAAACATATGTTCATGAATTAAGTAAGTGTAAAGTGCCATAGTGACGAAGAATAGGGAAACCTAGGAAATGGAACGCGGTAAACCCCACGAGTGAGAAATCCAAATTTGGTAGGAGAGCTCTTACAAAAGAAACGAATGGCGTAAGGGACTATATATTAGTAGATAAATATTTGTCACCCATAAGGGAACAGAACATGGCTTATGAATATTATTTAATTTTTAAAAAAGGAGTGAAATAACACTTGGATAACATAGGTAGTTTGCTAAGGCAAACCAGAGAGTCTTCAGGGGTTAGTATTAAAGAAGCAAGTACCGATTT
>CAOJKG010000032.1 GCA_948437815.1 uncultured Mycoplasmatota bacterium | reverse complement strand
AAAAAGTAGAATATGAAGTTATTGAAACTGAACCAGCAGTTAAAGGTAACACTACTAATAATGCACAAAAAGATGCAAAGATTGAAACAGGTTATATTGTAAAAGTACCATTATTTATTAATGAAGGTGAAAGAATAGTAGTATCTACCAAAGATGGTAAATATTCATCAAGAGCATAAATCAGAGGTATTCTGATTTTTTTTAAAGGAAGATAATAACATGGAAAATACAGATATTTTAGTAAATAAGGATAATCCTATTGATAAAAATTACGAACCTAAAAATCTTGTTGAAGTGGCAAATCCCTACTATCATGCTAGTTTTGGTGATTGTAAATTAACAATGGTTGATTTTGTAAGTGAGGCATTTAATGATTTGGCTAAGGAAGCTAAAAAAGATGGTTACATATTATATGCAGATTCAGCATATCGACCAGCTTGGTACCAGCAAAGATTATTGGATTTCTATATAAATGAAATGGGAGAAAAAGCTTATGAAAAAGTTGCTTTACCAGGAACAAGTGAACATCAATTGGGTCTAGCAATTGATTTAGCAAGCCTTGAAAATGGAATATACATTGATGAATTAACAGAAGATATGCCTGTAACTAAGTGGATAGAAGAAAATTGTGCTAGATTTGGTTTTATACTAAGATATCCAAAAGGCAAAGAAAATGTCACAGGATACTCTTATGAGCCATGGCACATTCGTTTTGTAGGCAAAGAATTAGCGAGAGAGTTAACATCCAATAATATTACATTAGAGGAATATAGAAAAATAAGAGGTAGATAAAATGAACGATTTTCAATTTTTAAGCTATAAAGATGTTAATGAAAGACTAGAAAAATTAGTTAATAATAAAGAAAATAAGATTGTTGTCAAAAAAGAATTTCCTTTAGGATTTACAACATATAATTTACCTGTAGAACATTATAGTATAGGAAATGGACCAAAACATATAGTTGTAACTGGCTCATATCATGCTGCGGAGATTATAACAACAACTTTTGTTGTTAGGCTAATGGAAGATTTAGCGGCTAATCCTGGAAATTTTAATCCAGATGAATATACAATTGATTTTATACCAATAATGAATCCAGAAGGCTATTTAATAACTACTGAGACTCAAAGGTTATATTTAGAACAGGGAACAACAGAAGAAGACAAAATAGCTTTAGCAAAAGATTATTGGTGTGTTAATAGACAAGATGCTATCAATACAGCGAATGCTAACAAAGTATTAAAAAACCCTGAAGCAAGTAGAGAAGAAAAAGAAGCAGCTTTAATAGTATTACGAGGAAAAAAGCAATATCAAGCATTATATGATAGTATTGATATGACTGAATTTTTAAAAGATTATCCTGAATTAAAAGCTAGTGTTAAGTCTATTTTACAAAAAAATAATTATGACATAGGAGTATGTGCAGCATGGACTGCTAACGGAAATGGAGTAGACTTAAGTCAAAATGTTCCATTTAACTCTAATATTGAAGTATATAAAAACAATCCTTCGTATTCAGGTGCTGCCTATTCAAATATCCGAAAAGATATGCCAGGACCTATAAATTGTCCATGTACTGATTTAAATGATTTTAAATTCGAAGTTGAAAATTTACATTTATTAAATTTTTTATGTAAATTAAACGCCACAAAAGGTACTGAAGTATCAGCATTCATTAATTATCATAGTATTATGGGTAAAATGTATCAAAGACCAGTTAAGGAAGATGGGATATTAGACTTATACCATGTAGATTATTTTAATAAATTAACTGAAAACTATATTGGTGCTAGAATTTTTCGTGAAGAAAATGCTTATGATATCGTCGAAAATGAAGATCCATATAATTATATAAATGAATATTTAAGAATAAGATTCGGCATAAATATCCAACCAGAATTATCTAGAATGGGTGGTAATCCTATAGGTCCGCTAGCAGACTCAGATACTTTTGAAAATGTTACAGTAAAACCGAATTTAAAAGCTTTTCGTAACTTTATCGGTAATTTAGATTTTATAAAAGAGTATTCAGGATTTATCAATTATTTAGTTAGTGAGTTAAACAAGAAACAAGAAAGAGAAGGAGAAGAAATAACTGATCCTAAGGATATATATAAATTAATTGACAGAATATGTCGCGAATACCCTTCATTATATATTAAACTAAGAGATGAAATAAAATCTCCAAAAAGTTACAATAGACATATAATTTCATATTTATTTGATTTAATCAAAAAGAATATAGAACATGGTCATTACTCTGAAAATATTGAGGTTAGAGATATGGTTAATGGGTATATGTTTAATGATAATGGATTCTTAAACAGCTATGTTAAATTTATTAAAGGTTTAATTATCAGACTTAATAATGACCGAATCAAAAGAAGTTTAGAACCACTAGATGAGACTCAAATAAATAATCTAATTGATAATATTATTCTAGATTATCCTGAACTTTTCACTCGTTTAAAAGCTTCAATAAACACTCCAAATTATGAAAGTGAAGTAGAATCTATATATAATCATTTAGATAATATAATAAACAATCAAATAAAAATGGGTAATTTAGTTAAATAGCTAAGTCCTTTTAAAAAACTGAAAAAATTAATTATAACTATAGTGTTTAAAGAAAAAACTCAATTTTTCTACTTTTAAGACTAGAAGAAAAAAGGGTAAACCTTACTCTTTTTTATTTTGCTTAAAACTTCCCTTACTATACTATTTTTGATATAATAGATATAGTGGGGTGATAATATGCTAATACCATTAAAAATAGTAACAGAATATACTTTATTAAAAAGTACCATTAAAATAGATAAGTTAGTCAAGTTTTTAATTGAGCATAATATTACATCCTGTGCTATTTGTGATACTAATTTATATGGAGTCATGAGTTTTTACCAAGAAATGACTAAAAATAATTTAAAGCCCATAATAGGTTTAGAAGTAAGAGTAGAAAATTATCCTATTTATTTATATGCCAAAAATAGTAATGGTTATCACGATTTATTAAAGATTCATACTTTAAAAGAAAAAGAAAGTCTTAATTTTGAAAATCTAACATCCTTATTAAGCAACATAAAAATAGTTTTACCAAAAGAATCTTATAACTTATTAGATAGATTTCCTAATGCTTATTTAAGTTACAAAAATGATTCTGAAAAAATAGAAGCATTAATGAATTCAGAAAAAAGTATTTATATAAATCCTACACATAGTTTAACAAAAGAAAATGCTGAAGATTTAAAATATTTAGAAGCCATTGAAAAAGGAATATTATTAAAAGAAGTTAACACTGATTATTCTAGTATGTATTTAAAAACCAATATTCCTAAAGAAGATGAAGAAACAACAAATAGCTTTATCTCTGACATTGATATTTTATTAGAAAACACATCTAAATATATTCCAAAATTTGATAAAGACATTGATTCATTCAAACATTTATATAATTTAACCAATAAAGGCCTTAAAAAAAGATTAAACAATAATGTACCAGAAACATATCAAAAAAGATTAAATTATGAATTATCAGTTATTAAGAATATGGGCTTTGACGATTACTTTTTAATTGTTTATGATTATGTTTTATATGCTAAAAAGAATAATATTTTAGTAGGTCCAGGAAGAGGAAGTGCTGCTGGTTCTTTAGTGAGTTATTGTTTAGGTATAACTGATATTGATCCTATTAAATACGATTTATTATTTGAAAGATTTTTAAATCCAGAGCGTATAACGATGCCCGATATTGATATTGATTTTGAATATACCAAAAGAGGAGAAGTTATTGAATATGTACGTAAGCGTTATGGAGAAAACAATGTTGCCCCAATCATGACTTTTGGAACGCTTGGAGCTAAGCAAGTAATCCGTGATGTTGGTAGAGTCTTAGATATGCCTCTTGATTTAATTGACAAATTTGTTAAAAGTTTAGATGCCAAATTAAGTTTAAAGGAAAACTTAGAAATAAAACCAGTTAATGACTTTTTAAAAAATTACAGAGAACTTCAAAAACTATATGACATCGCTTACCATTTAGAAGGATTAAAAAGACATGTTTCAACGCATGCTGCGGGTGTAGTTATCTCTAGTATTCCTTTAGATGAAGTTATTCCAATTTATTATAATGGTGAATTTATTATGACAGGGCTTACAATGGAATATTTAGAAGATTTAGGTTTATTAAAAATGGATTTTTTAGCCTTAAGAAACTTAACTATTATATCTAATGTTTTAGAATTAATTAAATCTAGTACGGGAAAAGTTTTAGACTTAAATCGTCTTAACTTAAATGATAAAAGCATTTTAGAATTATTTTCAAAAGGCGATACAGAAGGTATATTCCAATATGAAAGTAGTGGTATGCGAAACTTAATGCTAAAACTAAAACCTACAAGCTTTTCGGATTTAGTCGCTTCAGTCGCTTTATTTAGACCAGGTTCTATGAATCAAATAGACACGTTTATCGCTCGTAAATATGGCAAAGAAAAAATAACTTATTTACATAAAGATTTAGAACCAATCTTAAAAGAAACTTATGGAATAATTATATATCAAGAACAAGTAATGCAAATATTAGTTAAAATTGGTGGTTATAGTTACGCTGAAGCTGATATTATAAGACGAGCTATGTCTAAGAAAAAACAAGACATCATTTTAAATGACCGAGACCATTTTATCAAAGAAGCTACCAAAAAAGGATATGAAGAGAATATTGCTAAAGGAATATATGATTTAATTATACCTTTCGCAGGATATGGATTTAATAAATCTCATTCTGTATCTTATGCTCTTATTGGTTATCAGATGGCTTATTTAAAAGTCAAGTTTCCAATGTACTTTATTGCAAATTTACTTAATATGAGTATGGGAAGTATTATAAAAACCAAAGAATATATTGATGAAGCAAGAAAGAAAGATATCATAATATTAAAGCCTAATATAAATGTAAGTACTAATGAATATTTAATAAAAGATAATAGTTTATTGTTACCTCTTTCCAGTATTAAGAATCTAGGGATAAATGCTAGTAATGAAATATTAAAAGAGCGAGATACTAATGGTAATTTTAAAGATTATATAGATTTTGTCACTAGGGTTTATGGTAAAAGTGTCAACAAAAAAACTATTATATCTTTAATAGATGCAGGTGTATTAGATAGTTTTAATGTAACTAAAAAAACAATGATTGAAAATTTAGATATAGTAGTTAACTATGCAGATTTGGTTGGTTCTCTAGATGCATCTTTCTGTATTCCACCAGCACTTGAAATAAAAGAAGAATATAGTGAAGAAGAATTACGTCTTAAAGAGCATGATTCCTATGGTTTTTATGTCACAAATCATCCTGTAAGCAAATACAATGATAAAAGTATAGTCAAATTAAAAGAAGTAGAAAACTATTTTGATAAACATATAAAATGTGTTGTATTAGTAGAAAGAATAAAGACTGTAAAAACCAAAAAAGGTGATAATATGGCTTTTATAACAGCAAGCGATGAAACAGACAGTAAAGATTTTGTTGTATTTCCTCTAGCATTCTATATGATAAGTAATTTAAAAGTAGGAGATATAATAACCCTTCAAGGTAAAGTAACCAAAAGATTTAGTGAATATCAAATTAATATTGATTTTATAAATAAAATAAAGGAAGATAATAATTAAAAGATAGAAAATACTCTTTAGATAATAATAAAAATTTGATACAATAAATATTATGAGAAAAATGATTAAAAGAAGTAGGTGAGTAGTATGCATGATATAAAATCATTTTTAAAAAGTATAAATTTTGATGATGAAAATAATTTATTAAATGATGTTACTATTGAAAAAGTAGTATTAAATAAAAAAAGTGAAACTTTTTCTGTATACTTAAAAAGTGAAAATGTTTTACCATATGATATTATTGATAAATTAATTAATGGCTCTTATTTAATTAATGGTGAATATAAATGTAATATATATATAACTTATGTAAATATTACAGATGAAGATTTACTAGAATACGTCAAAATAATAATGGAAAAACTAGTAGAGAAAAAACCTTCTTTAATAAGTTTATTAGAAAGTACTCCTATAATTGATGATGATATAATTATTTTTGAAGTAATAAGTATAACTGAAGAAGAGAATATTAAAAAAGAAGAGGCCAATATTAGAAAGATTTTAGCAAGTTATGGCTTTAGAGATTATTTAATTACAACTAAAGTAAATGAAGACAAAAGAAAAGAAGTAGAAACAGAGTTAGAAAGTGTTCAAGCTCCAGCCAAATATAAAGAAGAAGTTCACGAATTTACTCCAGGTGAGGCTATCCTTGGAAAAGCTATAACAAAAGAACCAGTAAGTATAAGTTCCATAAATAGTATTGGACGAAATATTACTATTGAAGGTTTTATTGATTCTGTAACATATTTAGAAAGAGATAATATTAATATTATGACTTTAAATATCAATGATAATCACAAAAGTATAATGGCTAAAATATTTAAGAAAGAAAAAGAAGAATATTTACCTATAAAAGAAGCTTTAAAAGAAGAAAATTGGTATCGTTTAAATGGCAATATTGATTTTGACTCCTATTCTAAATGTTTAAGTTTAAGTGTCAGAAATTTAGAAAAAATTGAAAACAGAGAAATAGTAATTGAACAAAATGAAGACCCCAATATAATTATTGGTGAGCATAAAGATGGAGATATAACAACACTCGAAAATATTATGGGACCAATTGATAATGTTATTATAGAAGCGTATGTATTTGGTGAAGAATTAACTGAAAGAGATACAATAAACATATATTCCTTAAAAGTAAGTGATAATACCAATAGTATATTAGCTAAAATAATTCGTAAGAACAAAAGAGAGTTTGGCGTTATCAAAAAGGGTTTAAAAAGTGCAGTTAAGAAAAAAGAATGGTATCGAATAGAAGGAAATGTTGAATTTGACAATTACGCTCATGAAAACGTTTTTCAAATTCGTAATTTAGAAAAAATTGATAGTAAAGAAGAAAAAGTGAGAGATGAAGCTGAGGTAAAAAGAGTTGAGTTACACGCTCATACAATGATGAGTATGATGGACGGTGTAATTGAAGCTAAAAAACTAATTAGTCATGCTTTATCATTAGGCCATAAAGCTATCGCTGTAACCGATCATAATGCTCTACAAGCTTATCCAGACCTTTTTCATGGTGTATGCGATTATAACAAAGGTAAAGAAGGTGCTGACCGATTCAAAGTTTTATACGGAACAGAACTCAATGTTGTTAAAGATGATATAGATTTTATTCATAATTTAAAAGATTATCCATTATTAGACCAAGAATATGTTGTATTTGACACTGAAACAACAGGATTTTACTTTGGTAGTGATCAGATGATTGAAATAGGAGCAGTTAAAATCAAAAAAGGTGAAATATTAGACCGATTTGATGAATTCATTGATCCTCATCGTCCTTTACCACAAAAAATTACTGATTTAACTTGTATTACTGATGAAATGTTAGCAGGCCATGATGATGAAGAAACAGTTACTAAAAGGTTTTTGGAGTGGGCAGGAGATTTACCAATGGTTGCACACAATGCTAAGTTTGATATAGGTTTTATCAGTGCTGCTTGCAGTAAATATAATTTAGGAGAATTTAATAATACTGTACTAGATACTATGAGTATGGCTAGAATGTTACATCCTGAATGGCCTAATCACAAATTAACTACTTTAGTAAGAAGATATAAAATCGAATGGGATGAAGATGCTCACCATAGAGCAGATTATGATGCCGAAGGAACAGCACATGCTTTCCATAAGATGTGTGAAGAATTAGATTCTAGAAATATTGAGACAACAACTAAGTTATTTAACTCTGTAGACATAAATGAATTAATTAAATTCTCATTTCCTTTTCATTTATGTTGTTTAGTAAAAAATAAAACTGGTTTAAAGAATTTATTTAAAGTAATATCATTTGCCAATACGACCTATCTATTTAGAGGTAGTGAACCAAAGCTTCCAAGAGGAGAGTTAAAAAAACTAAGAGAAGGTTTACTTATTGGTTCTGGTTGTGTTAATGGTGAGATATTTGAAGAAGCTAAAACCAAAGATGATGAAGAATTAGCAAATTTAATGCAATTTTATGATTATATTGAAGTCCAACCAATAAATGCTATTAAACATTTGTTAGATATTGAATCTAGTGGTTTTAAGACAATAGAAGATTTAGAAAATCATTTAAAGAAGATAATAAGAGTAGCAAAAGATGCTGGTAAATTAGTTGTAGCTACTAGCGACGCTCATTACTTAACACCAAAAGATAAAATATATCGTGATATTATAATAAATCAAAAATCTAATGGTAAATTACACCCATTAAATAGAAGGGGCGTAAATACTCCTGATATGCATATTAGAACCACTAATGAAATGTTAGAAGAGTTTTCGTTTTTAGATAAAGATTTAGCTTATGAAATAGTCGTAACTAACTCTAATAAAATCGCTGATATGATTGAAGAAGTAGAAGTAATAATTCAAACTGGTGGTGTACCATTCTCTCCTAAAATTGATAAATCAGTTGAAACTGTTACAGAATTAGTTTATACCAAAGCAGCTGATTGGTATGGAGATCCTTTACCACTTAATATTGAAGAGCGTATCGCTAAAGAATTATATGGTGATGCAATAAGAGAGAGTATCGAAACAAGATTAATAAGAGAAGAAGGCTTAGAAGGAGAGACTCTAACAACTAAAACATTTAATATTTTACATGAAACAATTCTTAAAGGTTTTGATGCTGTAAAAGACATTGTTAAAGAAGAGCTTATCTTAAAGCTAAAAAATGAGCATCAAAAAAATATTGAAGAATTAGAACAAAAGTTAAAAGAAGCACCTGATGAAGAAAAAGAAAGTGCTGAGAATGAATTAAAAACTTTAAAAGAAACTGATCCCTTAAAAGACATTGATAAGAAAGTAAAAAAGACCTTAGGAGGAATTATAGGTGGAGGCTTCGATGTTATTTATCTAATTGCTCAAAAGTTAGTTAAAAAAAGTAACGATGATGGTTTCTTAGTAGGTTCCCGTGGGTCAGTAGGTTCTAGTTTTGTTGCAACCATGATGGGTATAACAGAGGTTAATGCTCTAGCGCCTCACTATCGTTGTCCTAAATGTAAACATAGTATTTTTGATGATGAAAATGGTAAAGCACTAGGAGCAACATATAACAGTGGCTTTGACTTACCAGATCTTGCTTGTCCAAAATGTGGAACAAACATGACTAAAGATGGTCAAGACATGCCATTCGCAACTTTCTTAGGATTTAATGCCGATAAAGTACCAGATATCGACCTTAACTTCTCGGATT
>CAOJKG010000031.1 GCA_948437815.1 uncultured Mycoplasmatota bacterium | reverse complement strand
ATGGATTAGGATCTAATTTAGCTTTTATCCCTACCCTTTTTGCTGTATCAACAAGTTTTTCTGGCCCTAAAAACATATTAGTTTTAACAGCATAAACATTATCTGAAAAAGATATTGCTGCCGCCATAGTTATGGGTTTATTTGCATAAATACTAGCATAATTAGTTGGAGAATAAATATTACCATTACTTAAAGTAAAAGAAGTATATTGACTATTAAAAGTTGAAGATGAAGTCATTCCTTCTTCTAAAGCTCCATAATATAGAAATGGTTTCATAGTAGAACCTACTTGTCTATTAGCTTGCGTTGCCCTGTTAAATTGACTTTTAGCATAATTAACGCCCCCTGATAAAGCAATTATACCCCCTGTTTTAGGATCAACAATTATACTAGCAGATTGTAAATCCGTATCATTCATATATTTTAAGGTGTTTTTTTCTAAAGTTTCTTGGGCATTTAAATCTAAATAAGTATAAACTTTAATTCCCCCACTTTGAATTAATTTTTCTGGAATTGTTTTAATACTTTTAAGTTCACTCATTACGGCATCTTGGTAATATAAAAGCATATCTAAATTTTCTTCTGCTACTTTACCATAAATCGGTATTTGTTCTTGAAATAAAGAGCCAAATTGTTCCTGGGTAATATAACCATTTTGAACCATACTTCTTCCTACCATTTTAGCTCTTTTAATCGACAAATCATAATTAGCTTTAGGATTATAATATTCTGGACTATTTGGAATACCTGCCAAAATAAGTGCTTCTTCTAGTGTTAAATCTATTGGCTCTTTATTAAAATAATATCTACTAGCATTCCCTATTCCATAATTACCTTGCCCATAATTAATATTATTAAGATAACCCTCTAGTATTTCATCTTTAGTAAAATGCACTTCAAGTTCTAAAGTTAAAAATGCTTCTTCAATTTTTCTTTTCCAAGAAGTATTAAAATCAAGATAAATATTTTTAATATATTGTTGTGAAATTGTTGAAGCTCCTTGAGTTATTTTACCATTTTTTATATTCTGATACATAGCTTTAGCAATTCTAAGATAATCAAATCCATGATGTTTATAAAAGTTTTTATCTTCAATACTAACAACCGCATTTATCAAATTATAATTAACATCTTCCAAATCAACCCATTTGCGAGTTTTACTTCCCTGATAAACAAGTTCATCTTTATTATCATACAAATAAAATTGTCCCGCTGTTCTAAGTTCCAATTTAGGACTTAAATAAGCATAAGTATATAAACCAACAATGACAATAATAAAAGATAAAAAGCCAAAAATACAAGACTTCATCATAAATCTAAGCACTTTCATTTATGCCTCACCCTTATTAATATGATATAAAATAAATAAATTATAAGCAAAAAGCATTAAATAGTTTGACAAAAAAGGATATTATATGATATTCTAAAATTACTTAGGAGAATGTCTATGAAAAATAATATAAATAATATTAGACGAAGAAGACAAGACACACTTGTAGAAAAGTAAACTATTACTGGATACAAGTGAATTTTATAGTGCTTGTATTCATAGAAAATAAAAAATTAAGCCTATGTGTACAAGCATATAGGCTTTTTATATTGTAAATAATATACACATTTAGTATAATTTAAACATAAAGAGGGATAAATATGAATCACAATCTTAACATCAAAATATATGAAAATAACATTTTATTATCAGCAGTTGATACAAATTGTTTAATTGAAGATAATTTCCTAAGTTACAACACTGACAGTGATAATATTAGAATTAATTTAAAAGATTTTAGTTTCACCAAAGAAAATGTTGAAAGCATATTAAGAATAACAAAAGAAAAATGCACGTTAACATTAAAAGAAATAAAACAAAGCATGGATATTCCTTTAGATTATATAAATTATACTTTTGAGAATAATAAAAATGTATATCTTGAATATAAGCTTATAAGTCAAGATTTTCCTTTAAAAATAATATTAGAAATTGGAGATGAAAAAGATGAAATATAAAATAGAAGTACTAGAAGAAAAAATAAAGAGCGCCTTAAAAGAATTAGGCTATGAAACTGAAATTGTTGTTATTAATCCCTCAAATAGGCCTGAATTAGGCGATTATCAATTTAATGGTATTATGCCTTTAGCCAAAAGTTATCATAAAAATCCTGTTGAAATTGCAAGCGAACTAGTTTCTAAAATAAAAGACTTTCCAGAAATTAAAGAAGCATCAGTCGCTGGTCCTGGTTTTATCAATTTAACATTTACAGATGAATTATTATTAGAATTTATGAATGATAGCGAGAAAGATATAACAAGCAATTACAATTTAGGAATTAATAAAACCATAGTTTTAGATTATGGCGGCCCAAATGTTGCCAAAATTTTACATGTTGGTCATTTAAGAAGTGCCAATATCGGCGAAGCATTAAAAAGATTATGCAATGCCGTTGGATGCACTACTATATCTGATGTTCACCAAGGAGACTGGGGACGCCCAATGGGTATGGTTATATTAGAGATTAAAAATAGATATCCTGATTTAGCATACTTTAAAGAAGATTATAATGGCGAATATGTAGACTTTGAAATAACAAATGAAGATTTAATTGAATTATACCCTATCGCTACAACCAAAGCTAAAGAAGATCCTGAAATCATGGAAAAAGCTAGAACAATCACATATGAATTACAAAACAAACATAAAGGTTATTATGCATTATGGCAAAGTATTGTTAAAACTAGTTTAGATGAAGTAAAAAACATATATAAAGATTTAAACACAACCTTTGACTATTGGTATGGCGAATCAGATAATTTTGAATATATGGACAAAACATTAGAATTCTTATATAGTAAAAACGTTATAACAGACAGTGAAGGTGCTAAAGTAATAGATGTCAAAGAAGAAAGTGACAAATTAGAAATTCCTCCATTAATAGTAATAAAAAGTAATGGAACTGTATCATACGAAGCGACAGATTTAGCATGTCTTTATGAGAGGATGCAAGATTTTAAACCAGATGAAGTATGGTATATGACAGACAAACGTCAAGAATTACATTTCACTCAAACATTTAGAGCATCATACAAAAGTGGTTTAGTTCCTGCTTCAACTAAATTAGTATTTAATGGTTTTGGTACTATGAATGGCCCAGATGGTAAGCCATTTAAAACTCGTGATGGTGGAGTTATGCCTCTTAAAGATTTGCTAGACATGGTAACAATAGAATGTGAAAAAAGACTAATGGAAAACATTACCGAAAATCGTGAGTCTATCGCTAGAACAATCGCCGTTGCAGCAATAAAGTATGCAGATCTTTTACCATATAGAGCAACAGATTACAATTTTGATATAGAAAAATTTACAGATTTAAATGGTAAAACCGGAACGTATCTATTATATTCTACAATTAGAATGAAATCACTTTTACAAAAAGCAAAAGAAAATAACATTGAATTTAAAGAAATGAAAAACATAAGTAACAATACTATCAAAAGAATTATTATAGCAATGTTAGATTTAAAAAGAGTAATAAAAAGAAGTTTTGAAAATTGTTCTCTAAACGAAATTGCAGAATATTTATACAAAATAACTAATCTTTATAACAATTTCTATGCCGAAAATAAAGTTTTAACAGAAGAAAACTTAGAAACCAGAGAAAGCTTTTTAGCACTTACCAAAATTATATATGATAACAATTGTTACTTACTAAATATATTAGGAATAAATATCCCTGAAAAAATGTAATTTAAGATTGACAAATATATGAGTTTATATTACAATTACAAAAGTTAGAAATGACAACACAAATTTAAAATAGAAACATATAATGTCATGAGCTAACAAAAAGGAGATTTAAAATGAAATTAACTGATATATCAAAAGAAGAATTAGAAACAATGAATTATGATGATATAGCATATATCATCTTAAATGAAAATAAAAAAGCTGAAAAGATAAATGTATTATTTAAAAGTGTATGTGATGCATTAAATTTAAGTGAAGCTGAATATGAAGCCAAAATCGCTGATTTCTTTGAACTTCTTACAACAGATAAAAGATTTATTATGTTAGAAGATGGTTCATGGGACCTAAGAGAATTACACAATCCAGAAGTTATAATAGACGATGAAGATGATGAAGAAACAATCATAGACGTTGAAGAAACAATTAATGAAGCAGATGAAGAAGAGGAAACAGATATCTTCTATGATGCTGACAATGATGATGATTTACCTGATGATGATTTAGAAGATTTAGTAGTAATTGACGTAGATGAAGAAGAAGCAAACAATTAATGTTTGTTTTTTTAAACGTTTTTGATATAATAAATAATTAGAGAGGAAGAATTATATGTTTGAAAGATTAAATGCCATTGTAGACAAATTTAATGAACTCCAAACTGAGTTAACTAATCCTGATATTATAAGTGATTATAATAAATTAAAAGCTTTATCAAAAGAATCTAGTGATTTAGAGGAAACAGTAAAAAAATATCAAGAATATAAAGATACTGAAGCTGGAATAGAAGATGCTAAAGCTTTAATGAAAGATGAAGAGTTAAAAGAAATGGCAACTCTTGAATATGAAACATTAAAAGAAAAATTGGAAGTATTAACTAAAGAATTAGAAATTTTATTAGTCCCAAAAGATGAAAATGATGGTAAAAATGTTATCATGGAAATCAGAGGAGCTGCTGGTGGTGATGAAGCCAATATTTTTGCAGGAGACTTATATCGTATGTACACATATTATGCAGAGAAAAATAATTGGAAAATAGAAGAATTACATGCCCTAGAAGGAACAAGTGGAGGCTATTCTCAAGTTGAAATCCTAATTAAAGGTGAAGATGTTTATAAAAAACTTAAATACGAAAGTGGTTCTCACCGTGTTCAAAGGGTACCTGTAACAGAAACACAAGGACGCGTTCATACATCTACTGCGACAGTATTAGTTATGCCTGAAGTTGAAACTGCAAATATAGAACTTAAAGAAAGTGATATAAAAATGGATGTATATCATTCAAGTGGAGCTGGTGGCCAATCAGTCAACACTTCCAATTCTGCAGTAAGACTTACTCATATACCAACTGGAATTGCAGTTACTTGCCAAGTTGAGCGTAGTCAGTTAAAAAATAGAGAACGCGCTATGAATATGTTAAAAATTAAAATTAATGATGAAATAAGAAACAAAGAAGAACAAAAATTAGGAGAAGCTAGAAAGAACAAGATTGGTACAGGAGACCGTTCAGAAAAAATCAGAACATATAACTATCCTCAAAATCGTGTAACAGATCACAGAATAAACTTCTCAATTATGAGTCTAGACAGAGTCATGGATGGCGAATTAGAACCAGTTATTGAAGCTTTACAAACAGAAGACTTAAGATTAAAACTAGCTGGTGAAACTTTTGAATAATATTGGAACTGCTGATTTAAAATTATTAAGAGAATTATATCCTAATAACTTTAATGAAATAGAGCAAAAATTAAAAGAAAACTACCCTATCCAATATTTAATTGGATATGTAGACTTTTATAATACCAAAATAAATGTTAATGAAAATGTTTTAATACCTCGATTTGAGACAGAGTTATTAGTTGATAAAACAATAAAATTTTTAAAAAATAAGAATTATAGTTCATTAATAGATATATGTACAGGAAGCGGTTGTATTGCTATTTCTTTAAAAAAACAAACTAATTTAGAGATAGACGCCTGTGATATTAGTGAAGAAGCATTAAAAGTTGCTAATATCAATGCCTTAGAAAACAATGTTAAAATAAATAATTTTAAATTAGATATAATAAAAGAAACACCGACAAAAAAATATGATTGTATCATTTCCAATCCACCATATGTTAAATATAACGAATATACTTCTCCAGAAACTAAATATGAACCTAATATAGCACTATATGCTAATAATAATGGATTAGAGTTTTATGAAAGAATTCTATCTACTGCAAATAATTACTTAAATAAAAACGGCTCAATTATATTTGAAATAGGAGCAACACAAAGAGAAGACATAAAAAAAATAGCTTCATGCTATTTCCCGAATTCTAAAATAACCATAGAAAAAGACTATAATAACTATGATCGTTTTATATTCATAGAAATATAGTCTTTTTTTAATTTAAGTTCTAACGAACAGGTTGTTTTTCTTCTGTATCAGATATTATTCCATTTATTAATGAAGAGTCTGCAGCTGGTAAAGTCATTATTTTAGAAACAGCATCAATAAATTCATCTCCGCCTTTTCTAAATAGTTTAGGACGCGCTTTAGCAGCAGCTAAAGCTTCCTTCAATACCATTAATTCATCTCTAAGTTCCACAATAAAACCCCTTTCATAGAAAAGTATTCTACCACATTTAGCCAATAAAATCAATCACAAAGTTTGTAAGCAAATAACTTAGCCCAAAACTAAGAGATAAAACTAACAATTTAGCTTCTATCTCCTTATTTTTCTTCATAAACTGATTAAAATTAACACCATTAAAGATAAAAATTGACATCAAAGTAAAAAATGTATATAAATAAATTTCAATTCTCATTAATTTTCTTCCTCATATTTCTTAATTTGTTCAAATCTTTTAATTCTTCTTTCTAAAGTTGGCATTGGAGTATTTATAAAAGCATCTATAATATCTTTAACCAAATTTATATCTGGAGTAATCTCACTCCCAAGAGCCAAAATATTTGCTCCATCATGATCTCTTCCCAGAAAAGCATCTTGCACACTAGCAGCTCTTACACACCTAATCCCTTTTACTTTATTTGCTGCTATACAAACACCACTACCAGAACCACATATAAGAATACCAAGAGAGTTATCGTTATCTCTAACTTTTTCACCTACAGTAAAAGCAAAATCAGTATAATCATTAATTTCTCTATCATCAATAAAAGGATCTACAACTTCATAATTATAAGTTTTTAAATATTCAATAATTTTATTTTTTAAATCTTTTCCGCGATAATCCGCTCCAACATATATAGTCATATTAAAAGCCCTCCAACTTAATTATACCAAACATTTAATAAAAGAAAAAAATAAAAAAATTAAATTATACTTAAACTTTACTTATAAATCTTTACACAAATAAAAATAATATGCTAAAATGTTATTATCAGGTGGAGTAAGATGGAAGCTAATATTTTATATAATGGAAAATGCATTAATGAAAAGAAACATGATACATCAATTTTTTTGCATGAAGATAACATAATCACCATTATCCATTTAGTAGAATATCAAAATAGTGTATTTAAAAGAAGAATCGAATTCAAAAAAAGAACAAATGATAAAAACAGATATATAACTTATTCTTACCATGTCGCTCCAAACATAGTTTTTTCTGGAGAATTAATAATATCAGAAGAAGATATAATAACAGGTAACATAAGTTACCAAATGTTAAAACCTAATAGTACATCTATTACAGAAGGTTACTATGTAACTATTAAATATAACAGCTATCATATAGAGCATATTTTAACATATCAAATACAAAGGAATCGAATAGAAGAAGAAATACTATCCCCTCTTTCCACTTCAATCCTTGAAAGTTTTTTATTTAGCATATTAAATGGAATAAACAATTTACATAGCATAAAAAATAAACCTCTTATTCCTCCAACACCAAGTATAACAGCAATATTTAAAGAAGAACAAAATATTTTAGGACTAATAAAAGATTTAATAAAAGAATATTCAGAATTAGAAGATTTTTTATATCACTATATACCCGCTTTTAAAAGAGAACGTACTTTATAATATTAAATTTAAAAACAATTAAGTTGCAGTTTTCTAAAATTTTCATTATAATTAAGACTGGTGATAAAAATGTTTACTGATACACATTGTCATATATATAAAGAATATTATGAAAACATAAATGAAATATTAGAATCTGCCAAAAGTGTTGGTATAAATAGAATTATCAACAATGGTTGTGATACTAAAAGTAATTATGAAGTAATAAATCTTTGTAATAAGTATGAAAACGTATATGGTGCAATAGGTATACATCCTGAGAATGTTGAAAGCTATTCTAATGATGATTTAAAGTATATTGAAGAAAACTTAAATCATCAAAAAATTATTGCTATTGGAGAAATTGGACTAGATTATCATTATACAAAAGATAATAAAGAAAAACAAATAGAACTATTTGAACGACAATTAAAAATAGCTGAAACCAATAATTTACCTGTTATAATTCATTCTAGAGAAGCAACTGAAGACACTATAAACTGTATAAAAAAATATAAAGTAAAAGGAGTAATTCATTCATTTTCAGGATCAATAGAAACTGCCAAAATATATATAAAAATGGGATTTATTTTAGGAATTAATGGTGTAATAACCTTTAAAAATTCTAAATTAAAAGAAGTAATAAAAGAACTAGATTTAAAAGACATAATATTTGAAACAGATAGTCCTTTTCTTACTCCTGAGCCATTTCGAGGTAAAAAAAATGAGCCTGCTAGAATTATAAATATCGCTGAGTTTATTTGTGATTTAAAAGGAATCAGCAAAAGTCAAGCATCAATAATTACCAACGAAAATATAAGTAGGATTTTTGACATTTAAAGCTGTTTATGATATTATGTTTACAAGCCAATATAGAGGTGAAAAAATGAAAGTTAAAAAATTATTTTACTTAAAAAATATATTTGAAATAACAATTATAGTAGGCATTATATTTAGTTTAAAAACATCAAGTACAAAGATAAATACATATAGTAGTAACGAAAACATGAATAAAAATGTAAACTTATCAACTATGGCAATATATATAAACAAGGAAGAAGAAGAAAGAAGAAATGAAGAAGCTTTACAATATTATTTATGGGGAGTATTAGATAGTTACACTGGAGATCTAACAGGATATGGAGCTTTTTGCCCTTTATGTACAGGCAGATTAGCATGTATGTCTAATCTTGATTTAAGTAATGGACGTACTACTTATGAAGATAAAACATATGGCGAAGTACGAATAGTCGCATCTAGTAAAAATCTTCCATGTGGTAGTATAATCCGTTTTAATAGCAAAAGAATAAGTGATAAAGCAACTTTAGCTATAGTTTTAGACCGTGGAGTATTAGGAAATGATATTGACTTATTAAGTCCAAGTGAAGATTATGCTGCTAAATATGTTGGACGAAGCAAAATAACTTATGATGTTTTAAGATCAGGATGGGAAAAGAAATAACCCATCTTTTTAAAGAAAAAAAAAGGAGTAAAGCTATGGAAATAAAAGCTAAAAAGAGTTTAGGACAAAACTTTTTAAAAGACGAGAATATATTAAAAAAAATATGCGAAAGTGTTACGACTAATAATCAAGATCTAATAATAGAAATAGGCCCTGGTACAGGTGCCCTAACAAAACATTTAGTAAATAAAAAATCCAAATTAGTATGTTATGAAATAGACCCAAGAATGGAGAGTATTCTAAAAAAATATGAAAATAGTCAAACAAAAATAATATATCAAGACATACTAGAAAGTAATATTGTAGAGGATATAAAAGAAATAGAATATGAAAAAATTTACATTATCGCTAACATCCCCTATTATATAACTACACCGATAATTAAAAAAGTTATGGAATTACCTAAACTTGAAAGTATGACGCTCTTGGTTCAAAAAGAAGTCGCCGAACGTTTAGCAAGTAAGCCTGGAAATAAAAGTTATGGATCATTAACAGTATACCTAAACTATTATTTTGAAATAGAATATTTATTTACAGTCAAAAATAATTGTTTTGA
>CAOJKG010000030.1 GCA_948437815.1 uncultured Mycoplasmatota bacterium | reverse complement strand
AAGCCAAAAGAGATAGTTTAAGAAGTAAAAATGATTATCGAACAGACTTAAAAAGCGAACTTATTTTAGAAGAATTACATGATAAAATAGAAAAGATTGAAAAAAATCAAAAAGAAATATTAAAAATATTAGAAAGTATAAAAAAGTAAAAAACAAGATGCAAATTTTTAGAGTAAGTTCAGCTTTATTAAAGTAAGAACGAAAATGCAGACTTATTTCAGTTAATTTATTAAAAACTGAAATTCATTTGAAAATTGGCATAATTTATAAAAAGTTATTTTAAAAACTTTATTTTATTATGAGAATTTGATATAATTAAAAAAATATTAATTTATTGAACAGATAGGAGTGCTAAATATGTCAAAATGGGTTAAAGAGCATAAAAAAACAATAGGATGGATAATAATTTTAATAGGTATAGCTATTGCCTGTGCAATAAACTTATTATGGTAAAATTTATAAAGCAGAACATATTGATTTGCTTTTTTTTATGTTACGAAATTGTAATATATAATGAGCTTATACGTGGTATAATATATAATAAAGAAATGTGGTGAATATATGCAAAAAATACTTATTATTGAAGATGATGAACTTATTTCTAATGAACTTAAAAATTTGTTAGATAGCAACAACTATAGTAGTATCATTTTGAATGATTTTAAAAATCCATTAAATGAAATATTGGATATAAAGCCAGACTTAATTTTGCTTGATATAAATATACCATATATGAATGGGGAAATATTACTTAAAAATTTAAGAGAATCATCAAATATTCCTGTAATTATGGTAACAAGTAGAAATTCTGATATTGATGAAGCGTTATCTATTACATATGGAGCTGATGATTATATAACCAAACCATATAATCCTAATATTTTATTATTGAGAATTGGAGCAGTTTTAAAAAGATTAAATAATAATTCAGACACGCTGATATTCAAAGATTTAACTATAAATATTTCAAAAGGAATAATAAAAAAAGGTAATGAAGAAATTATTTTAACTAAAAATGAAATGATAATATTTAGTTATTTAGTTAATCACCAAAATAGAATTGTTACTCGTGATGAGTTAATGACTTCGTTATGGAATAATGAGGAATTTATAAATGATAATGCTCTAACAGTTAACATCAGTAGATTAAGAACAAAATTAAAAAGTATTGGTTATGATAATGCAATAGATACTCGCAAAGGAATGGGGTATATTTTGTCATGAAAATGAATGCTTATTTAAAAGATAAAATATATGCTATTGTTACAACATTCATAACTATAATAATTATTTATCTAATGTTAATGGCATTTAAAGTAAATATAGAAATTATTATTCCTGTATTAGTTATATTTTTGATATGTAATTTAACAATTTTATTAATAGACTATTTTAGAAAGAAAAAGTTTTATAGTGAACTTTTATATAATATTGAAGGATTAGATAAAGCATATTTAGTTTTAGAGACTTTAGAAAATCCTGAGTTTTATGAAGGTAAAATTCTTTATCAAGCTCTTTATGAAATTAACAAATCTTTTTTAGAAAATGTAAATAAAATAGATAAAAGTAAAAGAGACTTTAAAGAATATGTAGAAATGTGGATTCATGAAGTCAAAGTACCTCTTGCTTCACTTATTTTAACAATTAATAATCATAAAAATGAAATAAATCCAAAAATAAAAGCTCAAATAAAAAAATTAGAGGACTATGTAGAACAAGTACTTTATTATGTTAGAAGTGAAAATGCAGAAAAAGACTATCTAATAAAAGAAATAAATCTTGGAAGTATAATAAAAAATATAGGTCTTAAAAATATGGATGATTTACTTGATAATAACATTGAATTTATTGTAGAGAAAACAAATGCTTTAGTTTTTAGTGATTCCAAATGGTTAGAATTTATTTTAGGACAAATAGTAAATAATTCTATAAAATATAAAAGAAATATAAAAAACTCATATATAAAGATATCAATAAGAGAAGAAAAAACAAAAGTAATTCTTATAATAGAGGATAATGGTATTGGAATTAAAGAAACAGACATAAAGCAAGTTTTTGATAAAAGTTTTACAGGAGAAAATGGTCGTGTTAGAAGTAAGTCAACTGGAATGGGTTTATATATTGCAAAAAATATGTGTGAAAGATTAGGTCATACTATTAAAATTGAATCATCAGCTAATAAATATACTAGAGTTTATATCACATTTGCTAAAAACGATTTTTATGAGATAGCTAAATAATCTTACGAAATTGTAATGTTTTGTAAGATTAAACGAACGACAAAACAATATTTTTGATTTAATATTATATATGAAAGGAGAAAAAATATATGGAGAATATTTTAAAAGTGGAGAATATTGAAAAGTATTATGGTAGTCGTTCCTCTTTAACTAAGGCTATTGATAATTTGTCACTAGATGTAGAAAAAGGTGAATTTGTTGCTATTATGGGAGCTAGTGGAAGTGGAAAAACAACACTTCTAAATGTTGTGTCAACAATAGATCATGTAACAAGTGGACATATCTATGTAGGTGGGACAGACATCACAAAATTAAAAGGAAATGACCTTAATAAATTTAGGAGAGAAGAACTAGGATTTATTTTTCAAGACTTTAATTTATTAGATACCTTAACAGCTTATGAGAATATTGCTCTTGCTTTATCAATTCAAAATGTAAGTGCCAAAGAAATAGATATGCGAATTAAGAAAGTTGCTGAAGAACTTGATATAGAATCTATTTTGTCTAAATATCCATATCAAATGAGTGGAGGACAAAAGCAAAGAGTAGCAAGTGCAAGAGCAATTATTACAAACCCGAAGTTAGTACTCGCTGATGAACCAACAGGAGCTTTGGATTCTAAGTCTGCTAAAATGTTACTAGAGAAATTCAATTATTTAGACGAACTTGGCGCTACAATTCTAATGGTAACTCATGATGCTTTTACGGCTTCCTATGCTAGAAGAGTGGTCTTTATCAAGGATGGTAAAATTTTTAAAGAAATTAATAAAGGAAATGATTCCAGAAAAGAATTTTTTGATAAGATTATTGATGTAGTAACTCTCTTAGGTGGAGACTTATCTGATGCTCTCTAAGTTATCTTTAAAAAATATCAAGAAAAGTATAAAAGACTATACCATCTACTTTTTTACATTAATTCTTGGTATATCAATTTTTTATGTATTTAATGCTCTAGATACTCAAACCGCAATGATGGATGTATCAGAGAGTACACAAGAGTTAATTAAACTTATGATGAATATGCTAGGAGCAGTTAGTATATTTGTATCATTTATATTAGGATTTTTAATAATATATGCTTCAAGATTTTTAATGAAAAGAAGAAATAAAGAATTTGGAATTTACTTAACGCTTGGAATGAGTAAAAGGAAAATATCAATGATATTATTCTTTGAAACTTTATTTATAGGAATTCTATCACTTGTTGTAGGCTTAGGACTAGGAACTATTCTTTCTCAGCTTATGAGTATTATTGTTGTAAATATGTTTGAAGCAGATTTAACTAAATTTACATTTGTTTTTTCTAGCTCTGCTTGTATAAAAACTATCATTTATTTTAGTGTGATGTATCTATTTGTAATGATTTTTAATACTATAAGTGTAAGCAAATGTAAATTAATAGATTTATTACATGGCGATAAGAAATCAGAAAAATTAAAACTTAAGAATACAGGTTTTTGTATAATTATATTTATAATATCAATTTTAGTTTTATCTCGTGCTTATTACATAGTAACAGATGGATTTTTAACTATGCAAGATGCAAAAGATATTTTAATACCAATTATGATGGGTTCTATAAGTACATTTTTTATTTTCTGGTCATTATCAGGTCTTATTTTAAAAATCTTCAAATCAATGAAAAAGTTTTATTACAAAGGATTGAATAGTTTTACATTAAGACAATTCTCAAGTAAAATAAACACAACAGTTTTTTCAACAACAATTATTTGTTTAATGTTATTTGTAACAATATGTTTATTATCTGCTTGTTTAACTTTGAAAAATTCAATGAATGAAGGAATAAAAAAATTTGCTCCAGTAGATATACAACTTACAAATAAGCAAAATATGGATGCTCCACATTGGTATGATACAAATTTATCTTATGGATATAATGAGAATCAAATTAAAAATTCTCATATTGATGTAATAGAAAAATTAAATATTTTTGATTTTGAAATAACTAAGTACTTAAAAGAATATATACAAGTTAATATTTATAGAACTCCGGATTTAACTTTAAATCATACTTTAGGTTCAAAATTAGAAAGTATTAGAACTCAGTTTCCATTTTTAAAGTATGATACAATGGAAACTATAATAACGATAAGTGATTATAATAAAATTGCCAAACTTTATGGAATTGATACTTACATATTAGATGATGATGAATATATAATTCTAGCAGATTTTAAATCAATGGTTAATACTAGAAACATTGCATTAAAAAATAGAGAAACCATAAATTTATTTGGATATACATTAAAACCAAAATATGATGAATGTCAAAATGGTTTTATTGAAATGTCTAGTCAAAGTATTAATTCTGGAGTTATTGTTGTTTCAGACAAAGTTGTAGATGAAAATTATCTTTATAGCGATATGTTAATGGGAAACTATAATACTACTGATAAAGAAGAAATCAGAAACATTGAAAGTAGTTTAAATGAACTAGATAAAAGTCCAATCAAAAATAGGTATTTAATTCCAGATGGAACAAGCAAACTTTCTATAAAAGAATCTACAAATAGTCTAACAGTAATGGTAACATTTATTGGTCTTTATTTAGGTGTAATTTTTATGATAAGTAGTGCAGCAATATTAGGCTTAAAAGAATTATCAGAAAGTAGCGATAATAAAGAAAGATTTAGAATGTTAAGAAAAATTGGTACAGATGAAAAGTTAATCAATAAAGCATTATTTAGACAAATTGGAATCTTCTTTCTTCTTCCATTAATACTTGCGATAATTCATTCAATATTTGGCATAAAGTTTGCTGTAAAAATATTAGAAGTATTTGGTACAGATGAATTATTACCATCAATTATTATGACAGGTATATTCTTAGTAATTATTTATGGAGGCTATTTCTTAATTACTTATTATTGCAGTAAAAATATCATAAAGGAGAGAAATTAAGATGTTATTAGCTTATAATTGGAGTAATGTATGGCAAAGTATAAAAGACACATGGTTACCAATTTTAATTCCATTTGCAATATTGATGATATTCCTTATTATCGTAGCAATCATTAGAAAGAATAAGGATTAGTAGATATGCTAATCCTTTAAATATATATGAATTACTTAATTTCAATTAAAACTGCAATTATAGTATTTCCTATTATTTCTCTTATTTTTACTATTCCATTTATCCTGCATAATTATCACAAATATGGGTCAATTAGTCCATTTCGAGTTTTAATAATTTATTCATTTATTCTCTATATGATAACGATTTATTTTTTAGTTATATTGCCACTTCCAAATAAAAGTGATGTAGTACAAAAAGAAGGAATGATAAGACTCATCCCATTAGGATTTATAAGTGATTTCATGAGAGAAACATCATTTGTTTTAAATGATCCAAGCACTTATTTAAAAGCACTTTTAGAGCCATGTTTTTATACAGTAATATTTAATCTATTTATGACTATTCCTTTTGGAATGTATATGAGGTATTACTTTAAATATAATTTAAAGGAAACAATTATTTTAAGTTTCATATTAAGCTTATTTTTTGAAATAACACAACTTACAGGATTATATCATATATATCCTTATGCTTATAGAGTATTTGATGTAGACGATTTAATTATAAATACATTCGGAGGGATAATTGGCTATGCATTTATGGGGATAGTAGATAACTTTTTACCAACAAGAGAAGAAATAGATGATAAATCGTTCAGAAATAGTATTGTTGTTTCTGGATTAAGAAGAATTGCTATATTTTATTTAGATAGCTTCTTATTTGCAATTTTATTTATATTTATTAGTATATTTATAAGAATAAAATATTTAGCTTTTATAGTATTTATTATTTACTACATTATTCTACCTTATATAAAAAATGGATATACAATAGGAAGTAAATTTTTAAATGTAAGGTTAGTATTTGAAAAATATAGATTAATTAATATAACTTTCAGAATATTATTTCTATTTATATATTATTATGGTGTTATCTTTATATCATTATATTTAATACTATCTATCACAAGAAGATTAAATTTAACAATCGAAGTAAGTTTTTGGTTATATAGTGGAGCGATTATATTTATAATAATATTTTATATAATAAATGGTATAATTTTATTAAAAAAGAAAAAGCATTTTTACGATACTTTATTTAAAGTAAAATACATTAATACAATTGAAAGAGGTGATATAGGTTGAAAAGAAAATTAGCAATAGTCATAGGAATATTAGTTTTTATAATATTAAGTTGTTTAACATATCGTTATGTATTTATAAAAGATTTTACTTACTATACTAAAATTGATAATAGTAAGCTAGAAAAAGTTAATTCAAATGGCGGAGTATTTGACAAGCATGGTGGAATGAAATATGAATATAATCTAAAAATGTATGATAAAAATGGTAAATCTAAAGAAATAAGATTAGGAACTAATCGTGAATTAAAAGAAGGAGCATTTCTAAAGGTTTATTATTATTTTCTTAGAGGAGTTCATAAATGGGAAGAAGTGCAATATGATGATTTACCTATTAAAGTAAAAGATTATTATCAGGAATAAAACATGAAAAATATTTTATTAGTTGATGATGATTATGATTTTCTTAAAATACTATCATATACATTAAAAAAAGAAAATATAAATATCATATTAGCTTATAATGTTGATGATGGGATAAATAAGATTAATGAAATTAAGTTTGACTTAATATGTTCTGATTATCAAATGGGAGAAAAAAACGGGTTAGATTTATTAAAATATTTAAGAAACAATAATAATAGCACAAAGTTTGTTATGCTAACAGGTTATGATGATTATACTTTAGAAAAAGAGGTAAAAAGTAGAAATGGAATATTTATAAAAAAAACCACTTCAAATTTAAAAAATACAATTATTAAAATTTTATATTTATGCTAAAAATAGTAGATTATCTTTACCTAAAGTGATACCTAAAAATATTAAAGTTACAGATTCTGCAAAAGAATCGAAAAATTACCAAAAATTATTGATAATTAAGCAATAGCTTGTTATACTATAAGTGAAATTAATATTTTAAAATCTATTTATATGCAAGAGTCAAAAAAAGGCTTTTTATTACACTATTAAGATAGAAAAATAAAGATACGGGAAGATAAAATATGAATGAAAGAATTACATTATTTTCTATTTTTGATAAAGAATCAATTATTAAAATTAAAGATATTTTAAAAGTTATAAATAAATCTAATTTATGTAAAGTTCCTTTTGGTAAAAATGTAGTAAATAGAGAAGAAGTTGATACATTACCATTTCATTTTACTTTTTGTGCTTGGGATATATCACAAGAAAAAGAAATCTTAAATTCATTAAAAAATATTAGTTTTAAGAAATTTCAAATTAAAGTTAAAGACATAAAAATAATGAATGGAAAAGAAGATAGTTATGTTTTATATTTTGAAGTAGAGAGTAATGAATATTTAAAGAAATTACAAAAAGAGATTTATGAAATAAAGCCTGTTTCAAAATATAATCCTGAGACTTTTAAGTTTCATATTACAATTCATATTGATAAAGCTTATGATAAAATTATAAGTATGCAAGAAAAGTTAAGAGAAAACTTTGAAGAATTTATTTTAAACGTTGAAGACATAGGTTTATACGAAATATATCCTGCAAAGTTAGTAGAATAGTAGTTAAGTGAAAGCTTCTTGCTAAAAATCTTAATTTATGTTATTCTGTATACAGATGAAGGAATCTTCATACAATAAAAAGGAACATTCAATATCGCATGTTGAGTGTTGCTCTAAATAGTGCATCACCTAAATCTGGATAGAGTTAGGTGATTCTTTTATTTTAGAATTACAAATAGTAAAACTATAAGTAAAAGGATAATGATAATCAAAGAGAAGATTAAAAAATCTTTTTTTGACAATCTTATCACCTCCTTTCATACGAAAAGAGGCATCGCCCAACTATTAAATGTTCCTAACTAAATTATATCAAAAATTTAAGCCTATCGCAAAGAAATTAATATAGTAAAATGTATATTTTAATAAAAAGGGGGTGTTAATATGCTTTGGAATCCTTGGCATGGCTGTCATAAATGTAGTCCAGGATGTCTCAATTGTTATGTATATTTTTTAGATAGTAAAAGAGATAAAGATTCTAATATTGTAACTAAAAACATAACTAATTTTAATTTACCTTTAAAAAAATCGCGAAATGGTGAATATAAAATACCAGCAGAAACTGAAGTAGCAACTTGTTTTACTTCTGATTTTTTCATTGAAGAAGCTGACGAATGGCGAAGTGATGCTTGGGAAATTATAAAAAAAAGACCAGATGTTAATTTTTTAATATGCACTAAAAGAATAGAGCGTTTTTATAAAAACTTACCAAGTGATTGGGGCTTAGGATATGATAATGTTATAATTGCAGTTACTGCTGAAAATCAAGCTATGGCTGATAAACGTATACCTATATTATTAGAAATACCATCAAAAAGAAAAGCAATATTAGTATCTCCCATTTTAGAATATGTCGATTTAAAAGAATACTTAAAAACTGGCAAAATAAATGAAGTATCTGTAGGTGGAGAATCTTATGATAATGCCCGTATTTGTGATTTTGAATGGATTAAGAAAATATATTTAGATTGCAAAAAATACAATGTCAAATTTGATTTTCATCAAACAGGTTCTAATTTTTTAATGAATGGTAAAGTATATAAAATAAAACATCATGATGAACATAATCAAGCAAAAAAAGGCATGGAATATTTAAAAAAATTATAATGTATGATATAATTACCAAAAACACATATAAAAACAACATAGACAGGACGTGATTATATGAAAACTTATATTGTGTTAGATGTATCGAACCAAGCATTTTATATGTGAATGTTCTAATCGTATGTTAAGTACGAGATCCCTCAGGCAAGAAAAAGATATGTAATGTTTTAAAAAATTATAATGTGTGGTATAATTTTTTTAATTAGTAAAGGAGAAAAACTATGACAGATTTTAATAAAATTAAAGAATATTACAAAAATTTTGATGAAGATAATAGATTAGTTAAAGATAATAGTGGTAAATTAGAATATGAAATGACTTTGAAAAAGCTAAAAAAATATTTACCACAAACAGGAACGATTCTTGATTTAGGAGGAGCTACAGGAATATATACTTTTACACTTGCTAAAGAAGGGTACAAAATGTATTTAGCAGATTTATCACCAGATTTAATTTTAAAAGCTAAAGAAAAAGCAAAAAGAGAAAATAATTCTAATGTTATTTCTTGTGATGTAGTAAATGCCATTGATTTAAGTATTTATGAAAATGAAAAATTTGATGTTGTATTCCTATTGGGGCCATTATATCATTTATTAGACGAAACAGAAAGAAATAAATGCATTAAAGAAGTAAATAGAGTTTTAAAAAAGGAAGGCTTAGTTTTTGCAAGTTTTATTCCTTATCTTTCAGGAAGCATAGCTATTGTAGATAGATTTTTTAGACATCCAGAGCAAGTTAATGTAAACAATTTAAAAGAAACATTTAATACAGGTAAGTTTAATAATTTAGATAAAAGTGGCTTTCAAGAAGGTTATTATCCAACTTCAAATGAAATAGAAGAATTATTTAAAAAAAATAGATTTGAAAAAATTGATATATCTTCTATAAGAGGATTTGGTTACGAAAAAGAAGACAATATTTATGATATTAAGGATAAGGAAATGTTTGATGCAGTACTAGATTTAATAGAAAAGACAGCATCTTTACCAGAAATAATCGAATTGTGTGGTCATGCTATGTTTATAGGAAAGAAGAAAATATAAAATGGAAAATTTTGATGTATTAAATGAAATGGGAGAATTTACTGGTGAAATTGCTAGTCGTGAAGAGTGTCATAAAAAAGGCTTATATCATAAAGCAGTTGTAGTTTTT
>CAOJKG010000029.1 GCA_948437815.1 uncultured Mycoplasmatota bacterium | reverse complement strand
GGTTTGTCTGGTGTATAACCTGACTCAAACATTGAATATAATATTCTTCGATGAACTGGTTTTAAACCATCTCTTAAGTCAGGTAAGGCACGAGCGACTATAACACTCATGGAATATTCTAAAAAGGAATCTCTTACTTCTTTTACGATATTATTTTTTTCTAATCTATCCATTTTAATACCTCCTAAACATCTAGATTTGTAGCATAAGTAGCATTGGTTTCAATGAATTCTCTTCTTGGTTCTACTTCTTCACCCATTAATTTACTAAATACTTCATCCGCTAATATAGCATCATCAACTGTTATTTGTCTTAATACACGTTTATTAATATCCATTGTTGTTTCATTTAATTCTTCAGCATCCATTTCACCAAGACCTTTCATACGAGCAATGTCATATTTGGTAGTTGGAGAAAGAGTAGCTAAATACTCATCTCTTTCTTGTTCATTTAATACATATTTAATCGTTTTACCATGCTTTATAACGAATAAAGGTGGTTGGGCTGCATATATGTGTCCAGCTTCTACAATCGGCTTAAAAAAGCGGTAAAAAAGCGTTAATAATAATACTCTAATATGGGAGCCATCGACATCGGCATCGGTCATAATGATAATTTTATGATATCTTAGCTTATCTAAGTTAAAATCTTCACCAATTCCTGTACCAAAAGCAGTTATAATGGTTCTTATTTCTTCATTTGATAGTGCTCTATCTAATCTTGCTTTTTCAACATTAAGTATTTTACCTCTTAAAGGAAGTATAGCTTGTGTTATACTATCACGGCCTTTAATAGCTGAACCTCCCGCACTATCTCCCTCGACAAGGAATATTTCACTAACACTTGCATCTTTGCTTTTACAATCTGCTAGTTTACCAAAGAAATTAGTTACGTCTAAGTCCCCTTTACGACGAGTCGCTTCTCTAGCGCGTTTAGCCGCAATTCTGGCACGAGATGCAGTCATACATTTTTCAATTATAGTCTTGGCTACTGTAGGATTCTCCATTAAAAAACGCTCTAATCCTTCACCAAAAACATCACTTGCTATCTTTCTTACTTCGGAGTTACCTAATTTTGTTTTGGTTTGACCTTCAAATTGGGGATCTGGATGTTTACACGAAATAATCATTGCTAAACCTTCACGACAATCGTCACCACTTAAAGCTTCATCTTTTTCTTTTAATATTTTATTATTCCGAGCATAGTTGTTAATAATTCTCGTTAAAGCATTTTTAACACCATCTTCATGAGTTCCACCTTCATATGTATTTATATTGTTAGTAAAAGAATAAAGACTTGCTGTATATGAATCGTTATATTGCATTGCAACTTCAATACTAATGTTATCTTCTTTTCCTTCAACATAGATGATGTCTTCATGTAATGCTTGTTTATTTTTATTTAACATAGAAACATATTCTATAATTCCACCATTATAACAGAATACGTCTTTTTTATCTGGTACACGTTCATCAATTAAAGTGATTCTTAAACCCTTATTTAAAAAGGCTAATTCTCTTAAACGTGTAGATAAAGTATCATAGTTAAATTCAGTTGTTTCTTTAAATATTTCGGGGTCAGCTTTAAATGTTACAGTTGTTCCTGTTCTATCTTTAGCACAATTTTCAATTATTTTCATTGGCTCACATGGATGTCCACCATTTTCAAATCTTTGATAATGAACGTCTCCATCACGATAGACACGAACTTCTAACCAAGTTGATAAAGCATTTACAACACTAGCTCCAACTCCATGTAAACCACCTGATACTTTATATCCACCGCCTCCGAATTTTCCTCCGGCATGTAATACTGTAAATATAGTTTCAATTGTTGATAATCCTGTTTTTTGATTGATACCTGTTGGCATACCACGACCATCATCACGAACCGAAACAGAATTGTCATTATGTACTACAACCTCGATATCGTCGCAATATCCAGCGAGTGATTCATCAACTGCATTGTCAACTATTTCCCATACAAGATGATGCAAACCTTTCTCACTAGTTGTTCCAATATACATTCCTGGTCGTTTACGTACTGCTTCTAAGCCTTCTAAGACTTGAATATCATTATCTGTGTAATTGTTTTCCATTTGTTATTCCTCCTTTATTTTGCCATCTATACACTTAAAAATCTTGGCTTTCGCTATTAATTTTTGGTCTACTTTATCAATTTCTGTTGTTGTAATAAATGTTTGAATATCTTCATCCATTAAATTTAAAATATTTTCTATTTTTTCATAGTCTAATTCACTAAATAAATCATCTAATATTAAAATAGGCTTTTTATTTAACTTGCTTTCTATATTCTTAATCTCAGCTAGTTTAAAAGCTATTACACTATTTTTTTGTTCTCCAACACTGGAATATTCTTTTACTATTTCTTTATCAATAATAAATTCAATATCGTCATGTTGTGGACCAAATAAAGTTTTACCCATTTGTATTTCCCGGGAAATATTTTTTTGATACATATTTAAAAGTTGCTCTTTAGTTTTATTTAGATACTCACTCTTAAATCGTACTGATAAAGGACCTTTGTTGGTAATTTTAAAATATATATCACTTATATGAGAATTGATACTCTCGATAAACTCCTGTCTTATTAACATTATTTTTAATCCTTCGTCAATTAATTGCTCTGTTAATACATTTAAAAAGTCTTTTTCATATATATTTTTTTTACTAAGAGCTTTTAGATATGAATTTCTTTGTTTTAATATTTTGTTATAATTGGTTAAGGCTATAACATATTCTTTATTAATGCCAGAAATCTCGATATTTAAAAGCTTTCTTCTGGTCATAGGAGTGTCTTTTATAATCTTTAAATCATCAGGATTAAATAAAATTACATTTATGCGTGTAATATAATCACTCATTTTAGTTATTTTATTGTTATCTACTTTTATTCTTTTACCAGTTTCACTTATAATCATTTTATATGTGTTCCAGATATTATCTTTTATTAAACCTTCTATTTTGGCAATGTTCTTACCCTTTTTTATAACGACATCTGTATCACCTAAACGGAAGGTTTTCGTTACTCCTAACATATATATTGCCTCTACTAAATTGGTTTTACCCATACCATTTTTTCCATATATAATATTAGTATATGGTGAAAATGATATTTCAAGACTTTCATAATTTCGATAATTTAATAACTTCAAACTACTTATTTGCATTTTTAGCCCCTACTTTGATGTTTTTTTAAAATTATAGGTATTTACGTACTCCTATACCTAGATTAATTATATCATAAAAAAACACCTTTTTAAAGGTATTTTTGATAAATTCGACCTTTTATAGTCGATTCTAAACGGGTTGCTCTTAAGACTTGTTTATCAAATATATTATAACTTATATTTATAATTAATTTATGGTTATTTATAAACTCTATTAAGACTTTATTATCGTTAGTTGGACTATAATGTAACATAGTTATTAAGTTTATCCAATGGCAATCTTTATTTCTAATAGAATGCGTTGGAATAAGAATTATATTTAAAGAATCATTTATTATTATTGGAGGCTTATAACTACTTCCTAACAAATAAGAACTTCCTTTTATTCGACCTTCTAATGTGGAACCATTTAAATAGCAATTCTGCTCAATTATCTTAGCAGTTTCTTCATTAGCAAGCAGACTATGTTTTCCTTCAATTATTTTACTTTTTTTACCACGTGGAATGATTGCTAAGGTATTTTTGGTTATTATATATGACATTAAAAATGCCCTCCTTTCATGTAAAATAACTATGTTATATCATAAAAGAAGCGCACTTTTTGTCGAATTATGTTATAATTTTTAATTTTTTTGATTTTTTTGTTATTTAGTAGGTTTTTATAGGTAAAATTAACTGAATTAATGACTCATCTGTTAATGATTTTATAATTAATGGCTTAACATCACTATTTAATAATAATAATATTTCTTCTTCACCCATTGTTTTAATAGCTTCAAGCATATATTTTGAAGAAAATGAAATTTCTAAATGTTCAACGTTGTTAGTTTCTACGGTTAATTGCTCTTCTACTTTACCAATTTCAGATGCGTATGAATTGATAACCATTTTAGTATTATCTAATGACATTTTAACTATATTTTTATCTTTACCTTGTGTAAGTAATGCTGCTCTATCAATAGCATCATTAAACTCCCTTTTATTTACTTTAACTATATAGGCAAACTCACTTGGGATTAAATTAGATGTATTTGGATAATTACCACTTAATAAATTAGTTTGGAAAATGATATTCTTATATTTAAATAATGCTTTATTATTAAATATATGTATTTCAATATCACTTTCATCAGTGATAATTCTTTCTAATTCCATTATATTCTTGCCTGGTATTACAATCTCTAAGTCTTTTTCAGCTTCAGCGTTTAGTTTGATATTCTTTTTAGCTAAACGGTATGAGTCAGTTGCTACTGTTTCTAAGACATCTTTTGTAAATTTGAAGTTAACACCAGTTAATATTGGTCTTAATTCTTGGTTAGAGATAGCAAAACTAGTTTGATTGATTATAGTTTTAAATATATCTCCTTTAATAATAATTGGGTCTTTATTTTCTTCTAATTTCACATCTGGATAGTCATTAATATCTAAACAATTTAAGTTATATTGATTGTTGTCTGTATAAATTTTGATTTTTAATCCGTCAATAACTTCAAAGTTAATAACATCACTTGGCATTTTTCTTACTATATCTAATATATATTTACTTTGAATTACTATGCCACCTGTTGTTGTAACTTGTTTAATATCTTTACTTTCTATTAATACTTTAATTGTTAATTCAGAATCACTTGCTGTTAAGTATAAACCTTCACTAGTTAATTCAAATTTAATACCATTTAATACAGGTATAACATTTTTAGTAGATATTGCTCTTATAACATTATTTAATCCTTCTAAGATTATATTTTTTTCTATTGAAAATTTCATATTTCATTCCTTCTTTCTCTTTCTTTTTAATATTAATAGTTATTATTATGCTGTTAATTATGTTTATAAGTTGTTTTTGGACTTTATTATTGGACTTTTTTAGTGATTTTTTTGTTAATAACTTAATTTTTATTCACATACTTTTAAGTTATTATCTACAATTTTGATTTTATCTCCTTTATATCTCTTTCTAATTCTTTGTTATTTAAGAGCTCTTTTTCCATCTTATCACAAGCAAATATTACTGTTGAATGGTCTCTTCCACCAAATTCCATCCCTATTCTTGGGAATGTTTCATCGGTTTCCATTCGGCATAAATACATAGCAAGTTGTCTTGGATGCGCTACTTTATTGCTTCTTTTCTTACCCTTTAAGTCGTCAACTGTTATATTATAATGGTCAGCGACGGCTTTTTGAATTTTAGTAATATTATTGTTAGAATAAATATTCTTATTAACAAAGTCTTTTAAAGCTTCACAAGTAAATTCTAAATCAACACTTTTAGGTACCATCATAGCAGTATAGGCCATAAGTCTATTAACTGCTCCCTCTAAAAATCTTACATCATTTTGGCAAGCATTGGCGATATATTCAACACTTTCTTCTTTCATAAGATTAGCTATGCTGGTGTTTTCTATTTTCTTTCTTATAATTCGACATCTTAAATCGAAATCTGGAGGATATATATCTACTGGTAATCCCCACATAAATCTTGACCTTAATCTTTCTTCAAGGATTTTTAAATCATCTGGTGAACGGTCAGAACTTATTATTATCTGCTTATTTGATTGATGCAGATAATTAAAGGTATTAAAGAATTCTTGTTGAGTTTTTTCCGCTCCTACTAAATATTGAATGTCATCTATTATTAAAACATCTACATTTCGATATTTATTTTTAAATTCATTAGCATATTCAATAGTGTTTTTATTGTCTGGATTTGCTAGATTAGTATATTCGGTCTTAAATTCATCACAAGTACAATATAATACTTTTCGATTGGAATTTTCTGTTATAAAGTTTCCTATCGCATGCATTAAATGAGTCTTACCAAGTCCGCTTTTTCCATATATAAATAATGGATTATGAATTCTTCCTGGAGCTTCGGCAACCGCCATGGCTGCAACTTTAGCAAGTCTATTTGTATCTCCAACAACAAAATTACTAAAATTTAATTCTGGTTTTAAGTGAGTATCAAAGTTATTGTTTGTAACTTCGTGGTTATCCACTTCTATTTTTGGTAGTATTTCTAATTCGCTTTCTAATACAAATTTTATATCATAATTGATATTGGTTATATTATATAAGGTTTTCTCTATTAATGAATAATAGTTGTCCCCTAACATTTTTTTGTGAATTTCCATTGGAACTTCAAAAGTTATTGTTTCATCTGTTAGTGAGATTATTTTTAAATCATTAAACCAGGCATGAAATGATGCTGGATTAATTTCACCATATATTTTGTCGAGAAATGACTTTAGTAATTCTTCATTTCGCAAATAACCTCACCCCGCAGTCTGTAACGTCTACATATTCATTTTATCGCATTTCATTTTGAAAGGAAATACTAAAATGTAAAATTTTTTTATTAACATGTTATACACATTGCTTAGTCCTTATAATATCTTAGAAGAATATATTTATCAACACTATTCACAAAATTTTATATTTAATTTTTATTTATTAACTTTGATTATTTTTATCAATATTGTTAGTAATGTTTATAAGTTTTAATATTTTTTAACTCTCTTAGGATACACCAGACTTTGTTGGTACTACCATTTTGTGGATAACTTCTAACTTATTCACTTTTTAATTAAAATAGGCTGTTGGTAGTAAAGTTTACATTTTGAGGAGCTATTTTTAGATTGTTTATACATTGTGGAGTGTAAAAGTTATCCACATTATCCACAATTTAGTGTTGATAACTTTTTTTAAGCTTTACATTTATATATTTTTTTATAATAAAGTTATTTTGATATGATATAATAGATTTAATATTTTATTTAGGAGTTGTTTATATGATAATTACGAAAGATATGTATGATAAAAAAGTTCCAAAAGAAATGATACCCAAAAGATTAGATAGTGCTACAGATTTATATACTAATACTAAAAAAGGATTAACTCTCTATAATATTAAGCCGGATACTTGGAATGTTTTATATCCTTTTTTTCAACAAGGTAATAAATTTACTATGGACGATTTTGAAGTTTTAAATGATGATTTAACTTTTGGGGAATTAATAAATCTATATATGGATATTTATCATAAATATTATGAACTAGAACTTGGATTTTATGAAGAAAAAAGAAAATCTGTTTTAACTCAAGAATTTAACGAAACTTTTGGTGTTAGTGGTACGAAAATATCTAAAAAATTAGATGCACATTATGAACTTAAATTTTCAAAGTCTAAAAATGTTTATACTTTATATTATTTAGAAAGCTATATTGCTAGTTATATTGATGATGTAGATAAACTATTAAATCAAAGTGTCTATGCTCAAGAATTATTAGATTTAAGTCAATTTCCAATTCCAAAAGAAGTTAATGGTGTTAAGTTAGTTGATAGTCTTTCAATATTGAATGATTTAGACAATCTTAACTTAGTTAGAAATAGTGAGCTTTAAATTATAGAAAACAACTACTTTCGACTCAGCTTTACTTTTATATTTTTTGTTGAAAAAACTTGACTTAAAAGCATAATAATATTATAATTAAACCAATTGATTTTTTGAGGAGGTGCTAATATGAAGAGAACATATCAACCTAATAATCGTAAAAAAGCTAAAAAACATGGATTTTTTGCACGTAAAGAAACTAATATCTTAAAAAATAGACGTAAAAAAGGTCGTAAAGTATTAGCTCATTAAGCCACATTTTAGTGTGGTATTTTTTTTGGAGAGTGAAAAACTATTGAAAAAATATGAAATTATAAAGAAAAATACCGATTTTAATGATATAATTAATACAGGTGCTTATTTAAAGAATAAGTATTATTATATATATTATAAGGATAATGATTATAAGTTTTCAAAGTTTGGCTTTGCTGTTTCTAAAAAGTGTGGGAATGCCGTAGAACGTAATAAAATTAAAAGACAGCTTAGATGTATTGTTGATAACTATAAAGATTTGTTTTTAAATGGAGTTAGTTATGTTTTAATTCCAAAAAGATTTATTAAAGATGTTAGTTATCAAGAAATGGAAGAAAATTTAGTGTCATTATTAAAGAAAGAGGAAAACTAAATGAAAAAATTTAAAATTTTAGTGTTAGCTTTAGTGGTATTTACTCTTACTGGTTGTGGTAATAGTAATTATATTATGGATAATAAAAAGCCTGTTGAAAATGAAGCGACAGGTCAAATTTTACAAAAAGATATATTATGTAAACCTGAAGATAAAGAACTTGATGAACTTTATACTAAATATAAAGATCAAACAAAGATTAAATATGATGATTTGCCAAAATGTTCAGAATTTAAATTATCTAGTAATAAATCAGATGGTATTTGGGAAGGAATTTTTGTTAAACCCCTTGCCTATCTTATTTTAAAGCTTGGTTATTTAGTAAATAACTTTGGTATATCTGTTATGCTTATTGGACTTGCTATTAGATTGATTTTGATGCCTATTTCTAGAAAAACTGCTAAACAATCTAGTAATATGAAAAAAGCTCAACCAGAACTTCAAAGAATTGAAAAGAAATATGCTAATCGTAATGATAATGAAGCTATGCTTCAAAAAAGTCAAGAAATGATGATGGTTTATAAAAAATATAATATTAGCCCTTTTGGTAGCTGTTTACTTGCTTTTTTACAATTACCTCTATTCTTTGCTTTCTTACAAGCGATTAATAGAATGCCAGCAATATTTGAGGATACTTTCTTAGGTTTAAAACTGGGAACTACCCCTATTATTGGTTTATTTAAACAACATGAATGGCTTTATATAATTATTATAATTCTTATTATCTTAACTACTTATTTATCATTTAAAAATGCTATGGGTGCAACTTCTACTGGTAATCCAGAAATGGAAAAACAAATGCAATTTACTTTTAAATTTATGATTATTATGATTTCAGTAGCATCTTTATATTTATCTACTGCATTAGCTTTATATTGGATTGCTACTAACGGATTTGTCGTAGTTCAAAATTATATCTTTAAAAAATTAGATGAAAAAGAAGATTCGCGTGATGTTATAATAAAACCGCAAAAGAAAGATAAGTTAAAGGATAAAAAGGTTAGTAAGAAAGGGAATTAGTCATGAATGTAGTAAAATGTACTGCTAAAACTAAAGAAGAAGCTTTAAGTCAAGTTTTAGCGAAGTTAAATGCTAATGAAACAGAAATTATTTATAACTATGAAGAAGTTAAAGGTGGTTTATTTAAAGGAACTACTTATGAATGTTCAGGATTTTTGAAATTAGATGTTTTAGCAGATGCTGAAGAATATTTAAAAAGTATTATTAAAGGTATGGATGTAGAGTGTAATTTAGAAGTAAGTACAAAAGAAAATACAACTACTATTAAAATATATTCTTCTAATAATCCAATGATAATAGGGAAGAATGGACAAAATTTGGAAGCTTTAACTATTATTGTTAGACAGTTTATTAAAAACATTTGTAATAATGGTCCAAGAATCGTTTTGGACGTTGAAGACTATAAAGATAGACAAAATAGAAGACTAGAAAGACTTGCTAAGAATTTAGCTCGTGATGTAGTTAGAACTAAAGTAGATATTGAAATGGATAGTATGAATTCTTATGATAGAAGAATAGTTCATAATGTTTTGACTAACTTTAGAGGAGTAACTACTGAAAGTGTAGGCGAAGAACCTAATAGAAAAGTTGTTATAAGATATAGTAAAGAGGAAAAAGCATCAGAATAGATGTTTTTTTATAAAATTAAAGTACTGTTTAATATCATAAAAGTTTTAACTTTATTTAAATTAAATCATAGACTATCTTAGAGGAGGATATCTTTATGGTTAAAAAAATTGTTATTGATGCTGGTCATGGCGGCGAAGATCCTGGAACAAGTGCAAATGGAATAGTAGAAAAAGACTATACTTTAAAAATTAGTCAATACATGGCTAAAAGATTAAATGAATTGGGTATTGAGAATTCTTTAACTAGAAATAGTGATGTTGCTTTGGATTCTAATAGCAGACCTAAGAAAGCCCAAAGTTTTTATGGAACTGGCAGTGATGTTATAGTTGTATCTAATCACATAAATGCAGGTGGTGGTGATGGTGCTGAAGTAATTTATGCTCTTCGTAATAGTGATAATTTATCAC